>JALRHN010000017.1 GCA_023259575.1 Candidatus Kapaibacterium sp.
ATGTTAAATCTTAATGATATATCTAGATAATTCTGCTACTACTCAAATAGACAAAGAAGTTGTTGAGTCTATGTTGCCCTGGCTCTATGAAGAATATGGTAATCCTTCCTCTATTTACTCTTTAGGAAGAAAAGCCAGAGTTGCCATAGAAAATGCACGAACAGAAATTGCTCATGCCCTTCATGCTCATCCTGCAGAAATTATTTTTACTAGCGGTGGCACCGAATCAAATAATACTGTACTAAAAAGTTGCATTCATGAGTCTCAGTTGGTTAATGCTTTAGCTATCTCTTCTATCGAACATCATGCGATTATTCATCCCGCTGAAAGTTTATCTAAACAAGGTATTCCTGTTCAATATATTAATGTAAATCATGATGGGATTATACTCACAGAGGAATTACAGAATTATCAATTAGATAATACTCTTATTAGTATCATGCATGCTAATAATGAAATTGGTAGCATTCAACCAATAAAGGATATCAAAGATCTTTTACCTTCTTCGGCATTACTTCATTCTGATGCTGTTCAAAGCTTTGGTAAAATCCCTGTAAATGTAGATGAACTCGGCATTGATTTTTTGACAATATCAGCCCATAAAATTCATGGACCAAAAGGTATTGGTGCTATGTTTATTAAAAAAGGTATTGATTTTAAAGCTCATCAACAAGGTGGTGGACAAGAGCGCAATAGACGAGCTGGCACAGAATCCCCAGCTTTGATAGTTGGATTTCAAACCGCTGTCAGAATCGCTATGAATCAATTAGAAAAAAATGCAATACATATGTATTCTTTGAAACAGTTTCTGATTAAACATATTTCATCTCTCATTCCAGATATTCAAATTAATGGGCCAATAGATACAAAGACATCATTACCCTCAATTGTTAATGTTTCATTTCCAGACAGACCCAATATAGATGGTGAATCTTTATTGCAAATGATGGACATTCAAGACATAGCTGTATCAAATGGATCTGCTTGTGTATCAGGTAGCCAACAGCCTTCGCATGTATTGTCTGCAATGGGTCGTTCTCAAAAAGAAGCCAAAGCTGCAATTAGATTTTCTTTTTCTAAATACACTACAGAAACTGAAATTTTTACTGCTATACATACATTAAAAGACATACTTGATTCATTTGAATCTTAGCTTATTTACTCTTCTTTAGTGAAATATGTGCTCGCATTTTTTCATATTTTTTTGTTCCAATTCCCTTCACATTCATAAGATCTTCTATTTTATCAAATCCTTCTTGATCTCTATATTCAATTATTCTTTCTGCAGTTGCTTCGCCAATCCCAGGCAGTCTCATTAATTCATTTTTTGAGGCTTTTTGTATATCGATAATTTGTCCGGCAGACACCTTAGCATGTGAAGAAGAAGGAAAAGCATCTTGTTTTTTAACAATGGTATCTGCACGTGCAAGTTCTGTCAAAGGATTTCCACTATCATCAATTCCTGTAAATGTGCTTTGTTCAGCATGCGACAAACTATCTAAGATATGATTAAACATATCTGCAGTATGAAATGTTTGATCTTCCATCAAACTGTGTGGTTGGATGAACTTAATCAATATTCCTAGCATTCCCCCTGAAACCAGCATTGCTAAAACTAGAAATTCACCTTTACTAATTCCACATACTGATTGTAAAAAAGTTCTCACTTTTTGAGCATATCCCCTCATTATTTCCCCTGAATGTAGATGTATATTAAGAAAATGCTCCTTTCATCTTATCGAATAAAGCACTTTTTTTCTTTTTACCTTGTTCTTGATTTGAAAAATAATGTGATCTATCTGGATTTATATGATCGGAACCAGATAAATCATGTATTATTTTCTTTTCTTGAGAATTTAAAGAAGTTGGAACATATACATTTATATGTACATGTTGACTTCCTTTTCCATTAGCTTGTAAATGTTTAATCCCTTTATCTTTTAATTGTATTACCGTTCCAGGTTGTGTACCAGGTTCTATAGAAATAGATTGCGAGCCATAAAGAGTAGGAACTTCAATGGAAGCACCTAGAGTAGCCTCTGGATAACTGACAGATAATTCGAATAATACATCATCATTATCTCTAATAAAGAGCGGATGTTCTTTTTCTTCAATAACAACTAACACATCTCCAGAATCTCCGCCTCTTCTGCCTGCATTTCCTTTTCCACGCAAAGGTATATAATTACCTTCGCTAACTCCTGCTGGAATATCTAATGTTTCGGTGCTTTCTCCTTGCGACCTTCCTTCACCGGAACAAGAGCTACATAATTCTTTAATAATATTTCCAGATCCTCCACAATTTGCACAAGGAGCAATATTGACAAATTGACCAAACATAGATCTAGAAACTTGTCTTACCTCGCCAGCACCATTACAAGCAGAGCATGTAGAATAACCAGATCCAGTTTTTGCGCCACTGCCACCACATCCAGTACAAGTACAAAATTTCTTGATTTTTATCGTTTTAGAAACGCCATGAGCAATTTCTTCTAGTGTTAGAGGCATTCTGATTCTTAAGTCTTGTCCAGGTTGGCCCATAGAAGGCTGACGTCTTCCACCACCGCCGCCACCAAAGAATTCATCAAAAATTGAATTGCCTTGTCCACCAAAAAACTGATTAAACACACTAAAAACATCATTCATATTTTGATAAGAGTGGAAATCTTGCCCACTCTTCATACCCTGATGTCCAAATCTGTCATATCTGGCTCTTTTATCTGCATCATTAAGAACTTCGAATGCTTCGGTAGCTTCTTTAAATTTTTCTTCAGCTTCCTTATTATCGGGATTTCTATCAGGATGATATTGCAAGGCTAATTTTCTATATGAAGATTTTATCTCGTCTAATCCGGCACTTTTGCTTAAGCCCAGCACTTCATAGTAATCACGTTTTTGCATAATTTTTAAGATATAAAAGAGTAAATGTCAAAATTATTATTCTTGGGATCCAGCTGAAGTGATAACTCTTGAGTGGCGTATCACTTTTTCTTTCAACTTAAATCCTCTCTGAATTTCTTGGATGATATGTCCTTCTGGAGTTTCTGACGAAGGAATATGTGCTAAAGCTTCATGCATATCAACATTGAAAGGTTCTCCTGTAACACTTGGAATTGGGCATACACCAGCATCTTCGAATGTTTTGAGTGCTTTTGTATAAATCATTTCCACGCCTTTTAGAAATCCTTCATGATCTACATTTATTTTAGCAGCTTCAAGAGCAGCATGTAAATCATCAATTACTGGCAACATCTTTATGATAAGATGCTCATTAGCATAATCAACGATCTCTTGTTTTTCTTTAAGGGTTCTACGACGAAAATTCTCGAATTCGGCTGTTTTTCTTAGAACAGTTTCTTTTAATTCGTCACGTTCGCGCTCTATTTGTTCAATATATGATTCTTCTGATATATGTTCTTCTTGTGGTGAATACTCTAAATTATCATCGTTTTCCATATTAGCTTCAGATTCTGTTGTCATTGTGTATAAGTATTATAATTGAATGAAAATTTATGATTTGTGTAAAATAAGGGGCTTATGACGAAGCATATTTATGTTCATTTTATCAAAGTACAAAGTTAATGATTCATTTGTTGCGAATGGTCTTTATCTGCCCTTTTTTATCTAAATTTGCCATCAATTAGCATATGAATCAATGAATTATCATATAGATATGAGAAAAGAAATAGTAATAGCATCTTCCTTAAATGAAACGAGAATTGCCATAACTGAGAATGGCGAATTATCAGAATTATTTGTAGAAGTGCCGGATAAAGAGCGTTATGTTGGCAATGTATATATGGGACGTGTAGAAAAAATCATTCAAGGGATGAATGCAGCTTTTGTTGATATAGGCCTTCCTCAAGGTGCTTTTTTACATTTTTCAGATGTTGATTCTTCACTTGAAGAGTCATTTTTTACCGAAGACGAAGAAGATGAAGACTCATCTAAAGATGTTTTGGATCAGCCGAATGAAAGCTTTATTACCATTGATTATTCGGAACCAAGTAGTTTATTTGTACCTCCATCTGATATTGCAGAAGCAGATTTATCTGAGTTATTAAGTGCATTATTAATGCAACCAACAGTTGGCAAGCCTGCTGGATATAATGAGATACTGGCTAAAGAACTTCTTGAGCATAATGAAATAGAATTGGAACAAGCACATTCTACAATGAATGCTTCTATGTCTGATTCAGCAGCAATTGCATTAAGGCTTAAAAAAATGCCTCCTAAACAGAATGTGAATGCAAAACCTCTTCCTACATTTAGCACAAAGAGATCTGGATTAATCAGCATCAATCTTCAGCCAAAACAAACAATTATTGTTCAAGTTGTAAGAGAAGGATATTCTTCAAAAGGAGTTCGTGTTACAACTAAAGTAGCATTGCCTGGCAGATATATGGTTTTGCTACCTTTTGACAATTTAATAGGTGTTTCTAGAAAGATTGGTTCTGTTAAAGAAAGAAAACGTTTAAGACAACTAGCGAAGTCATTAATACAACCAGGTATAGGTTGCATTGTTCGAACAGCAGCCGAAGATAAAACAGATCAAGAACTTAGTAGAGATTGGGCTGCACTTGTAGAACAATGGCAAGAAATGGAGAATAATGTAAAAATTGCAAAAGCACCTTCTTTATTATATAAAGACAAAAATATCACCGGAAGTGTTATTCGAGATTTGTTTACAGAGGAAGTTGAGCGGGTTGTTATTGATTCTCCCAAACTATATAAAGAAATCACAAGTTATTTGCATTGGGTAGCGCCTGAATTAAGTTCTAAAGTAGAAATGTATCAAGGCCGTAAAGCATTATTCGACTATTTCAAATTAGAAAAATCAATTCAAGAAACATATGCAAGAAAAGTCTATTTGCCTAGTGGTGGATCTATTGTTATAGATCAAACTGAGGCGATGCATGTTGTTGATGTTAATAGTGGGCGATCTACTAGCGAGCATGAACAGGAAAAAAGTGCATTCAGAAATAATATGGAAGCATTAAAAGCTGTAGCTAAGCAATTAAGACTAAGAGATATAGGTGGGATGATCATAATCGATTTTATTGATATGATGCTAGAAGAAAATAGAAAGAAACTATACAATGAAATGCGTCGTGAACTTAGTAAAGATCGAGCGAAAACGGTAGTATATCCTATAACTCAGCTTGGATTAATGCAGATAACACGTCAAAGAATCAGACAAGCCATATCAGAAAGACTTACTGATACCTGCAAGGTATGCGATGGAGCAGGAAGAATTCGCTCTAGATCTGTGATTCTTCATTCTATTGAGAGATGGTTAACATCATTTAGAGCCCAAAATTTAGATTTTAGTGTTGAATTAATTGTACATCCATCAATGGCAGAATATTTAACAGAAGGAGCAATTTCTAGACTTTCAAAATTGATGATAAAACATTTCATTAAAATTAAACTAGAAATCAATGATAATATTAATCCAGATGAATTTACATTTGTGTCAACAAGAACATTTAGAGATATAACTTCTGATTATCTATAAATTTTAGGACTCATTCATGAATCAATTCCAAGATTTACTTGTATTAGTTCAAAGCTTTGAGAAAGATTTTGAAAAGTTTTTTGAGTCACAAAATAAAGAAGCAGGAATAAGAGTTAGAAAACAAATGCAGGTTCTAAAACAAAAAGCCAAATCAATTAGAGATAGCGTACAAAATCAAAAAAAAGAAATTCCTGCAAAAAGACAAGATGTTGCTATAAGAAATAAACAACAAAATCCTTCAAAAAATTGATGTAATTACAATTGTTTACTTATTTGGCAAGTACAATTTTAATAGTAATTTTACATATAACTATACTATTCAAGCTTTAAATACTGATTTATGGATTTACGTTTTCTTTTAATCATTTCTGGCATCATAGGTAGCTTGGCTATTCTTAGCATTATCATTACTATTGATGTTAAGTTAAAAGTTAAAAAAGGCATTGCTATACTTCGTGATTTATCTTTTGATAAAACACCCTTATATTCTATTGAGCATAGTCTTGCATCATGTCCAAAACCAGTTAAAATCTATTTAGAACATGCCTTAGCATTGCAGAATAAAATGATTCATTTTGCAAGTTTAAAACAGATTGGAGAGTTTAGAACATCTATTGATGGCGAATGGAGTCCAATGAGAGCAGATGGACATTTTTTAGCCACAAAGCCTGGTTTTATTTGGAAATCTCGATTTGGATCTGGCATCATTCCTACTAAAACAGCATGGTTAGAGCTTTTAGATGGCAAAGGATTTGGAGAAGTTAAATTTTTAGGACTTTTCACCCTTTTAAATCCAAGTGGCTATGAAGCTGATATATCCTTATTATCTAGATATTTAATGGAATCTATATGGTTTCCAACTGCTTTATTACCAAGCAATTATATAAGTTGGAAAGCAGTTGATGATTTGAATGCTATTGCAACCTTATCATATGGAACACAGCATGTATCTGCACAATTTACTTTTAATGAACACGGTGATATAGCATATATTACATCTCATGATAAGTATAGAGATTTTAAAGGATCATTCGAAAAAGAACAGTTTACTTTACACTGTAAAAATTATCAGATTTTCCAACAAATTAGAATTCCTTCTGAAGTAGAATTTGTATGGAATTTAGAAAAACAGGATTTCTCTTATGGGAAATTCAAGATTACTTCAATCAAATATGAATTCTAAATTTACACTAAGTTTTTATTCTGTACACAATCAGTAATTATCACTGCTTTTTTATAGAATTAAAAACACTATATTTGCCCAATAAATCATCTCTCAACAGAGGCTTTGAACTATGTATTCGGCTCCCCATTTAGTAATTCCACAAATTCAGAATTTGCATGATATAGATGTATATCTAGCAAATGGCGGTTATAATAGCTTAAGAAAAGTCTTATCTACAATGTCTTCTGAAGACACAATTAATGAAGTAAAAGCTTCTGGCCTCAGAGGCCGTGGTGGAGCTTGCTTTTCAACTGGCATGAAATGGAGTTTTATGCCCAAAGGTAATGATAAGCCTAAATATCTTGCTATTAATGGCGATGAATCAGAACCTGGCTCTTTTAAAGACAGACAAATCCTTGAATATAATCCTCATCAAATGATAGAAGGTATTCTTATTGCTGGTTATGCAATGGGTATTACCAAGGCTTTTATTTATATCAGAGGTGAATATCATAAATGGGTAGTATGTGCGCAAAAAGCTGTTCAAGAAGCTTATGAGAAAGGTTTTATAGGCGAAAAAATGAAAAGTACATTTGGCACTACATTTTCTATGGATATTGTTGTCCATAAAGGTGCTGGTGCTTATGTATGTGGAGAAGAAACTTCTTTAATGTCCTCACTAGAAGGCGATCGTGCATATCCTAGAGTAAAGCCACCATTTCCTGCAAATAAAGGTTTATTGGGATGCCCAACTACAATTAACAATGTAGAAACATTAGCAACTGTACCAGCAATTATTGCTTTAGGTGCAAAAGCGTATTCTGAAATTGGAGCTCCTAAACATACAGGTACTCTGTTGTTTGGATTAAGCGGTCATATCAATAAACCAGGTGTTTATGAATTACCAACTGGTATTCCTCTTAAAGAATTGATTTATGATATTGGCGGTGGCATTCCTGGTGGCAAAAAAATTAAAGCTATTATTCCTGGTGGAAGCTCTATGCCTCCTATTCACCCAGATGAAATAGATCTAGTACGCATGGATAATGAATCTTTAAAAGAATTTGGATCCTATATTGGAACAGCCGGCGTAATGGTTATGGATGAGGATACTGATTTAGTTAAAGTATTATTACGTTTAGCACATTTTTATCATCATGAATCTTGTGGACAATGCACACCATGTCGCGAAGGCTGTGGATGGATGGAAAAAATCCTAAAACGCTTAGTGAAAGGCGAAGCATCTGTTCAAGATGTAGATTTGTTATTTAGCGTAGCAAGTAATATAGAAGGCAATACTATTTGTGCACTGGGCGAAGGTGCAGCTTGGCCAGTAAAAGGATTTTTGAAGAAGTTTAGACCAGAATTTGAAAAAAGAGCAAAAGCTACTAGAGATTTCGTTTCTTTAAATGCTGTTCATGGTAAATATGCTACAAGAGATCAACTCATTATTCATAGTTAATTTCTTTATCAAAAAAGTACATAGGATGTTCCACTGCTAAGCAGATTGAGCATCCTCTTTTTTTTAATTGTACATTCATGTTACAATATGATTGAATATCACAGTACAGTTGTTGTATTTGTTGCTTCGGGCACAGAAGAAATGGAAGCAATTATCATTAGCGATATGCTTAGAAGAGCAGGTATCAATGTTATCATAGCAGGAGAATATGAAATTATTACTGCTTCACGTGGCGTAAAGTTTCTTCCTGATGTGACATTCGAGCATATTTTAGAAGATGAAGAATATCTGGCTATGATTTTTCCAGGTGGTTCTCGTGCATCAGAAACGTTCTGTAATCATCCACATATAGAAAAGCTTTTAAGAACTCATATAAAACGTAATGCAATTGTTGGCGCAATGTGTGCAAGCCCTGCCATTTTTGCTGCTTATGATGTTTTACCTAGTTCCACAGCTATGACATCTCATCCTGATATACAACATATTATCAGTAAGAAATATAATTATATGGATGAAAAAGTAGTCATAGATGGGAATATTATTACTTGTCAAGGCGCAGGGACAAGTTTTGACTTCGCTTTTGCATTAATCGAAATCCTTACAAATAGTAAAATTGCAGCGTCTATTGCCAAGGATATCCAATATTAATATTTCTTGGCAATGATAACCGTATGTTTTTGAGGGAATTGATCTAATTCTACATGCCTGATATCGCAATTATTCTGCATTAAAATTTCTAAAGTTCTATTAATACCAAGTGAACTATAGTAAAAAGACATACCATGCCATTCAGAAAGATGATATCCGATATCATCCCCACATGTAAATAGCAATATTCCATCTTTAACCAACATAGTACATAACTTAATAAGCACATGTTCTTGTTGATCATATGGAACATGGAATATACTATCCCAAGCAATGATGCATTGAAATTGCTCTTGAGTTTGCCAAGAACAAATATCAGCATGATGAAAAATGAATTCAGGATGTTTTTGCTTAGCTAATGAAATCATAGTCTCAGATATATCCAACCCTACTATTCCAAATCCATGTTGTTCTAATAATCTCATCATTCTTCCACCTGCACCACAGCCTATATCTAAAGCAATTTTTCTTTGATAATCAAATTGATTGCAATATTCGATTGCTCGCATAACACTTTCTATTCCATACGAAGAATCATTATGTTGTTCATCCCATAGATGAGCTATAACATTATACTGATTACCAGTTTGATGAGGATCCACTTATTGTTCCTTGATGATTGGTTGATGTACTGATTCAGATATATTGTTTTGATATTTAGACATTCTATATTTTTCTTTTTCTAATTCACTTTTATCATAAGCATTTATGATATCAGATACTAATCTGTGTCGTACTACATCTGATTTATCAAAGTAAGTAAATTCTATTCCTGGTATTCCATGTAATACTTTTTCAACATCGCCCAAACCAGATTCTTTTTTATTTGGAAGATCTATTTGTGTAATATCACCCGTAACGATAGCTTTAGAATTTTTACCTAATCTGGTAAGAAACATTTTCATTTGGGTTATAGTGGCATTTTGTGCTTCATCTAAAATAATGAATGAATTACTGAGAGTTCTTCCCCTCATATAAGCCAAAGGTACGATCTCTATAATTCTTTTTTCACTCATACTTTTTAGTTTTTCTGCAGAAACCATATCCGAGATAGCATCTAATAATGGTCTTAAATATGGATCAACTTTTTCTGATAAATCGCCCGGTAAAAACCCTAAAGATTCGCCTGCTTCAACTGCAGGCCTTGATAAAACAATGCGAGTAACTTCATTATTTTTAAGTGCTGCAAGAGCAATCGCAACCGCCAAATATGTCTTACCAGTTCCGGCAGGGCCAATTGCAAATACCAAATCATTCTCTAGTACTTTTCTGTACATTTCGGCTTGATTGATATTTCTGGGCTTAATTGCTTCCTTTTTTCCATAAAGGATTACCGAATTCATAGAAGGTGCATCTTTGCTGTGTGCTTTATTTTCTGTAAAACTTGGCATTGCAAAAAGCAAGACAGAATTAACATCTTCTAAGCTAATACTTCCCTTTCTTTGCAGAATATATCGCAATTCGACGAATGTTTTTTCAATCATTTTTATCTCAGAAGGTTCTCCCCTTACAATGATTGTGTCTCCTCTTACGGCAATACTTGCATCGAATCTCGATTCGATTACTGATAAAAATTGATCATTATAGCCTAATAAAGAAGCGAGATCAACATCATTAATTTTTATCTTTTTTTCAGTTATATCCATTATGAAATCATTATAATAAAAAAGCCCTTTAAGACTACTATCTTAAAGGGCTTAAACTATATCAATCTAACTGTTGCATATTGATGCATAGCTGGATTCATTATTTAATTGAATTTACTTTTGATGGAGTAGAAGGTGTTGCTGAAGGAACAACTTCACTTGTGCGAACAACCATTGCTGCACGCTTTTTTCTCCAATAAGAACGCTCTGCTTTTACCTCATCAGAAGTTTTAGGCCCAGCAGCAGGTAATTTTAATCTTTGGCCAGGAATGATAATATCTGGATTTCTGATTTGATCTGTATTTCCTTGCCATACTTTAGGCCATTGGAAAGGATCGCCATAGATATCAGCTTTGCCAGCAATATTCCATAAACAGTCACGATTTTCTGCCCATGTACCTACAATATATTCTTTCGCCTTAGTTTCACGATAAAGTGAGCGAATTTCTCTTGCAAGGTCTACAATACGATTGAAAAAAGGTGTATAAAGAGATATTTTATTGCCTCTCATTGCATTAAGTTCAGCTTCATAACCTTTTACTTCATCTTGACGATCTGCTAAAGCTGATTCGCCAAGGCTTTTTAATCCACGAACTTTACCTTCTAAAACACCAATTTTTTGACCAAAAGCATCCATTTGATCTTTTGTCGCTTCTAATAAAGCAGCAATTTCTGATTCTGATTTAGATAATGCAGAATTCTCTGATTGTAAATCTGCATTCAATTTTTGAATAGACATTTGTAATCCATTCAATTTTTCTTCCAATTCTTTTACTTTTTGTTCCCATTCCTTTATACAGATATCACCTTGATCGCGTGTATAAGGTTTTGTGCGCATTGTATTTTCGCTTGCATTGCAATCAGGAGGCGCTTCCTGTGAAAATGCGGGTGTTGAAAATACGATCAAAGCACCGGCAAGCATAAATAATAAATGTTTCATTGTATATGTCTCCTTCACTAAAAAGAGTATTCAGACGTGATAAGAAATTGTTCAAAGATTAATTAAGTGTTGGCAATTATTTTTTGCCTTTTTTCTTTGTAGTTGGAGCCGGTACAACCTCTGAAGCAGGTGCTGGAGGTGGCGCAGGTGTCCAATCCGGCCATGAATTTGGCCATGTTTGCAATTTCTGCTGAATAAATTCTTTTTTCTGTTCGCTTTGCTTAACTTCATTTTGACGCGCTGCTAATTCACGCTCAATAGAAGCTCTTTCTGATTCTTTTTTCTTAATATCAGCTTCTAATTTTGCTGATTGTTCTTTTAATTGACGAAGCTTGGCAAGCTGTTCTTCATTGATTTTTGGTGTACATCCGGTTGCTGAACATAATATTATTACAGCTAAACCACTTAATACTACCGTTGCTAAGTTCCAAGGTTTGCGCATAAGGCTCCTTGAGAATGTGAGGAAAACAAAATAATTGATTCTAATTATTACTAATTTACACTTTGCAAACCCTTCAAACAAATAAAAATCTTGATGATGTGTTTATCAACAAAAATTAACAATTCATTTTGTGCTTTCACTTTTCGAATTAATCGCACATGTCTCTATATTCTACCAATCCTTTTTGTATTCTGTTGTACAAAAAGTGTTGCTTCTGATGTGATAGTTCATTGTTCCGCTGAAAATAAGAATAACCTAAAAACACTAGCTGTAGAACAACAATGGAGAATTTCTTTCCCATTTGAGATATTATCAAAAAAGATTAATTCCAAACAAGAAAGCTCTCTGTCTTCTTCTCAATTACATGCTTTTAATGCATTATTGCAATATGCTATTATCTCGATACCAGACACTAATAATTCAAAGCATATATTAAGACAAAGTGGTTTGTGTGATTATATTGGAGACAATCATAAATATTCACTAGATAATTCTGATACTCCTAATGATTCTTTATGGGGTTCACAATGGTTTATGGAGAGAATTGGTTTACCTGAAGCATGGGGAATTACCAGAGGTGATAATGTACTTGTTGCCGTAATTGATACAGGTTGCGATATCAAGCATAAAGATCTATCACCTAATATTTGGGTAAATCCCAAAGAAGATATAAATAAGAATGGAATATTTGATCCATGGCCAATTTCAGAAACTAGAGATGGCGTTTATGGCGATCTTAATAATATAGATGATGATAATAATGGATGGACAGATGATATAGCTGGCTATGATATCGTAGATCAATTTATTCCTAATATTGGTGATTTTGCTTTCCCAGATCCTTTTATAGAAGATGAACAAGGTCATGGAACTAGCGTCGCTGGGATTATTGGCGCAGTTACAAATAATACAATAGGGATTTCTGGTATTGCGCCTACTTGTAAATTATTGAATATCAGAGCTTTTGATGCCACTGGAAATGCAGAAGAAGATGATATTGCAATGGCTATTGTGTATGCCGCCATGCAAAAATCAAAGGTTATATGCATGAGTTTTGGAGATATTGTCTACTCTCCATTAACAGCCGATGCTATTGCTTTTGCTTATTCAATGAACTGCGTTTTGATTTCTTCTGCTGGGAATGATGGGAATAGTCTAAGAAGATATCCTGCTAGTTATTCACATGTAATGGCTATTGGCGCTACTACTCAAAATGATAATAAAGCTTCATTTAGTTCTTATGGTTCACATATAAGCTTATCAGCTCCTGGAATTGCAATTCCTACGACAGCAAGAAATAATACCTATAAAAATTTCCAAGGCACATCTGCATCAGCACCTATAGTTGCGGGGGCAGCTGCTTTACTTATATCACAGAATCCAAATAGAAAAAATAGTGATATTCAGGGTATTTTGCAGAGTTCAGCTAAAGATATAGGCGAAGTTAATTGGGACCCACTCTATGGAGCCGGCAGAGTAGATATACTTTCTGCTTTGCAGCTTACAGGAACATTTTCAGCAGGTATTCAATCACCAAAAAATGATATCGAAATAATTCAAGATTCCAATGGATCTTTTCCGATTATTGGGAGCACAGGAATTCCCCTATTTTCATCATGGAGTTTGGAATATGGTTATGGAGAATTACCAAATTCTTGGACTGTTCTTCAAAAGGATTCTTCACAAAGAGTAATTAATGATACATTGGGGTTTTTACCATTACAATCGCTTATTGATACTACTATAACTATAAAATTGTCAATTAAACAAACTACCAATAAAACAATTGAATATAGGAATAGGATTCATGCAGTTTCTTCTAATAATCCATTATCACTTGTTTCATTTATTGCAGATTCGGCTTGGATAGATAATAAAAAAAGTACTATTATTCGATTATTCTTCTCAAGGGCTTGTCGAGTTAGTTTACAAATTAGACAAAAGAGTACAAATGATCCATGGTCTTATTATGCCGATGATGACAGAACGACAATAGAGCATTCTCTTATCATTAACGATAGTAAATCAGGTCTTTATGATTGTAGAATATTTGCCAAGACATCTTATGATTCTTTGATTATCGATACTGTATGTAGAATTAGTGAAGAATTTGCTCCTTTGACAGGAGTTATTGGTAAAGATTATTCTCTACCTATGACATTCCTTTACCCTTCAATGAGTTTTTTAGATAATTCTAATATTCCTACAATTATTGGAACTGATTATTCTACAGGAACTTATGGCGATACTAAAATATACAGCTTTGCTAATTCAAAGTTTACTTGCACAGATTCAATTAAACAAAGTTGGATAGTAAAAGGTATAGGAGACTCAAATGGTGATGGAGTTTTAGAAATATTATGTCATTCTTTAGGTGAAGCAAGGCTATTTTCAAAAGAACCAAATGGAATGTCCAATTTTACAAAGATCTTATTTTCAGAATTACAAATCCCAAGTGGTATTAGCAATCTAAAAGAGTTTTGGACAGCTGGTATGTATGATATAGACAAAGATGGATTGGACGATATTTTAGGGTTTTCAGACACAAGCTTATTGGTGTTTAGTTATAAGAATAACAAATATTTCTTATTGGCTCAAGCCCCAAATTCTTCTCCAAGAGGTCCAAATGGTTCTCCAAATTCTATGAGGCCACCTAAAATTGCTTGCGCAGATTTTGACAAAGATGGTAAAGTTGAAATAGCTTATGGAGATACAGATGGAGACTTCATGGTATTTGAATATGAAAATGGAGCTTTCACTCAAACATTTTCTCTTCAAACTGATCAAAGTGGTGCAACTGAGTTTACAGGGGCACCAGATATCGATGGAGATGGAACACCAGAATTATTATTTGGACGATATGCATCTCCATCTATAAATGCCTTCAGAGAATATTCAACCCCATTATGGACATTTTCACTGTTAAAATCATTTGCTGACAATTCTTTTACTAGCATTCATGAAGAAAAGATCTATGGCGTAAGAGCTGGTTTAGACTATAAAAATGGTACTTCGTGTGCAAATATTGATGCCATTCCTGGTGATGAGATTATCATAAATGCATTTCCAAATTTGTATATCTTTGGACAAAACAGCTCAAAGGTTATCCCAAAATGGTATTATCCAATGTGCTATAGTAATACTACTGTCACTGGGGATTTTGACAAAAATGGGAAAGTAGATTTTGGTTTTGGCGATGGGAACAAAACTATTTTTGCAGAGTTTGACAATGTATCAATACAAGATATTCCTCTGGGATTACAAGCTATATCCTTGAATGACTCCACTGCTATTATCAATTGGAAAGGAAATGCTGATTTTTATGAAATATATATTCAAGAAAATCCTGGTCCGAATCAATTAGACATTGCACTTGTAGATTCCACATCTCTGCAATCATTTGCTGTATCTGGATTAAAAAATAATACCTTATATAGGTTTTTTGTAAAAGCTCTATTTAATAATGGCAATGCTAGCAATCTTTCTCGTGGCGCAGACTGTTATATCCATTCTCCTATTAAAGCAATTGAAGTTTTAGCGCATTCCGAATCTGAATTACAGACTTTAAAGGTTGAATTCTCAGGATATATTTCTTCAAATTTTATTCCTTCGAATACCTTTTCGATGTTATCTCATAATGATCTTATTATTAATTCTGCTATACCCAGTGGTGAAAAGTCTGTTGTTCTTACTTTATCTAAGCCATTAAGTCAAAGCACAAGATATTCACTAATTTGTCGCTCATTTACAGATTTCTTTGGTTCACCTACTATTATAGATACAATTACTTTTATAACTGATTCCTTAAGTATTCCGGATCAAGAGCTATATATCACAAAAGCAACAATTGTAAATGCATCTACAATTAACGTAACATTTTCAGATATTCTTGATAGTTCTTCAGCATCTACTAATAATTATTATTCAATCGAACCTTTTGGAACAATTAATTCCGTATCTGTACTTGGGAATATTGCCACATTATTATTAGATCCTTCAAAACCGTTAATCCCAAATGGAAAAGAGTATCTTATTACATGCAATTCTTTAGTCTCAAATAATGGAAAAAAGTTAACGCAAGGTTCTGGCAGAATGATAGGATTTACCTTAACAGGTCAAGCTGATAATGCTTTTGCTTATCCACAGCCATGGTATATTGGAAAAAATCCATATATATATTTTGCTGGCCTTCCACCCGAGGCATTTATAAAGATATATTCTATCAACGGTGATATCTTGGCTACATTATCAGAAAATGATGGGAATGGTGGCATAAAATGGAATGGTAAACTTAATAATGGCGAGGAATTAACTTCTGGAGTTTATCTATTTTCTGTTCAAGACATGTCCACTAATAATGAAAAAGCACCTGTCTTAAAGAAGTTTACCATTATAAAATAGATTATCAAAAAAACATAATGAAACAATAATATTTAGGTAATATTCAATAGCCTAATTTTAACTATCGTAATTGATAGCACCGATGATTAGATCACACACATCTAATATCGGAGGGAAGTCTACACACACTTCCTGAATGCGCAAAAGAACAAAGCCGTATTCTTTATTGAATATGGCTTTTATATTTATTCTGTCAAACTGCTATTTTAAAACTTCACTTTACATTTATTTGTTTACTATGAATCAATTATTCTCTTCAACTGGCTTAAAACATATCATTGTTACAGATACTGAAAAAGAAGTCGACTTTAATGTATTAGTTCAATACCCAACACTATCTGAGCCACATATTGAACATATTGGTCCTTATTATTTTCAGGGATTAAAAGATGCTTCTATAGCCGAGGGTATGTTCCCATTAATTCTGATTTCTCATGGCAATAGTGGATCTCATTTGATTTATAGAAGTATTACAACAGAATTAGCTAAAAATGGGTGTATTGTTGCAATGATTGAGCATTACGGAAATAATAGGAATGACAATCATTTAGGTGAGTCTTTAGAGAATCTGGTATTAAGACCTAAACATTGCAGCTTAACTATTGATGCTTTATTATCTTCTGACTTTAAAGATTCCATTGACAATGATAAAATTGGAATAATTGGTCATTCATTTGGGGGATATACTGCTTTAGCTTTAGCAGGCGGAAAACCGTTTACAAAAGAAGGCGATATGGTTGATGTAAAAAAAGACAAAAGAATAAAGACAATTGTTCTTATGGCTCCAGCAGCTGCTTTTTTTATGATGCCTCATTCTTTGTGCGAAGTAGATATACCTATTCAAGTATTTATTGCTGAAAAAGATGAATTTATACCTCCTGTTTTTTCTGCTGATACGATCCTTTCTAAAGAAATACATAATCGTGAAAAATTAGATATTCATATTATAGAAAATGCTGGACACTTTGCTTTTATAACTCCTTTTCCAGAACATATGAATTCTCCACAATTTTTGCCATCTACAGATCCAAGCGGATTTAATAGAAGTGAATTTCATCAATCTCTTCCACATACAATTAAAGAATTTCTTTTCTTGCATTTATATGAACTATGATTGAGAACAATGACACTTCAAATCATAGACTACTGTCTATATCCTTGCTATTGATTTTACACATTTCAATAGTTAAAAGTGAAGAACTGATACCGGAGAATACCGTTACTTTCAGTGGTTATGCTGAACTATATTATACTTTTGATCGCACAAATAAACAGAGTGATATTAAAGGGGATTTTATTGTTAATCATAAAAGAAATAATAGTCTTTCTACTAATATTTTGATTGGTAAGGCTGCATATACGAATAAATCTTTCAGAAGTACATTAGGTTTGATGATTGGAGATTATTCTACATTCAATCTTATCAATGAAAAAGAGTGGGCAAAACATATATATGAAGCCCAAGCTGGATTATTACTTTCTTCCAATAAAAACATATGGTTAGATATTGGAATTATGCCTTCTCATATCGGTTTTGAAAGTGTAATCGGCAAAGATTGTTGGAATGCAACTAGAAGCATTTTAGCAGAAAATTCACCTTATTATGAAACCGGAGCAAAAATTTCTTATACCTCTGAAGACACAGATTTTCAGTCTTCTTTATTATTCTTACATGGATGGCAAAATATTTCAGCACATAATCTTAGTTCATTTCCAGCAATTGGAATTCAGATTCAAAGTAAATTGAATAAGAATACTATTCTTAATTACAGTAATTATATCGGGTATTCTAAACCCGAGTACCCTAACAAGATAAGAACATATCATAATTTTTATCTTATACTTGGACAAGATAATAGACTTTCTTTTATAACTGGATTAGACATAGGCACTGACAATAAAAATAATCAATATGATATTTGGTTTTCGCCTATACTCATAGCAAGATATACAATCACCCCCACTATTCAAGCCTCTTGTAGATTAGAGTATTTCAATGATTCTAAAGGACTTATCATCCCCACTAATGATATACGTGGTTTTAATATGAAAGGATTTTCAACAAATGTGGATTATCATATCTACAAAGATTGTCTAATTAGGATAGAAGGAAAATTGTTTCATTCTGACACAGAAATTCTAGGAACAAAAGAACAATCTAATCTCTCAATTACATCAAGCATTTCTTATACTTTTTAGTGTACGAATCAGTATCCCCCAGCTTATAATAAGAATACATATATAACAATCCCCTTTCAATACTAGCAATACTTGCAATTTCTAATTACCTATATATTAATTCTTTTGACAGATTTCCAAGAAATATCATTTTCAGTTGATTGATATTCAATCTTGCTACCCCTAATTTTAACACTAATAACACTTACAGAAGTATTAAGAATATCATGAGGTTCACTATCTATTTTTATTCTTTTGGCAATAAGACAAGGAGTTTCTTTGCCATGCTCATCAACTGAAACATAACGATCGATGATTTCTACACGATGATTTTGTAGAGTAATAAAGATATCGCCCGGCATTGGGTCAGCCAATGGATTTCTAATCATGGCAATGCTTTTTTCAAGAAATTCTGAAATTTTTCTGTGTCTGGAGTATATCCAGTTTGATCGATTAATTGTCCTTGAGGTGTAAGCATTACATATAAAGGTAATTCAGCAGATTTGTATTCATCTTGCATCATTTTTTCATTTGCTTTATCTTCTGGTTTATCGCGGTCTGTATACATTCTTACCTTAATCATTTTATCCATTAAGGCTGCGATTGCCGGACGTGGAAAGACATTTTTTTCCATTTTACGACAATTTGTACATGTAACACCAGTAAAGTCTAAAAATATAGGCTGATTTTTTTCTTTTGCTAATTTTAGGGCAGCTTGGAAATCTTCTGTCCACTCTTCTTCCTTAGTTTCAGTAGTACCACCCATAGATGCTGTAGCAATAGGAGTAGCAGAATCTGAATAGATAAACGATTCGAATTCTCCAACGCTTCTTCCATTCATTCCTTGTAATAAATAGAAAGACATAGATGCAAACAGAAGTGCAAATACTAATCGTGGCGCACTAATATTTTGAATTGGTGAATCGAGTTTTAATCTATATAATCCAAGGATATACAAGGTTATTAATAGTCCACAACCAACCCAAAAGGCAAGTATTGTTTCTCTAGAAAGCAATCCTAATTCCCAGGTAGCATCCATTCTACTTAAATAACTAATTGCCAATGCTAATTCTAAAAATCCAAGCACTACCTTTACATTATTCATCCAAGTACCTGCTTTTGGCATTTTAGATAATCGTGAGGGAAATAATGCTAATAAAAAGAATGGTAAAGCGAATGCCCCAGAAAAACCTAACATACCAAGCATAGGATAGAATAAGTCTCCTTCGCCTCCTTTAACTGCACTTGCTGCTTCTCCAAATGCTGCTGCTACAAATCCAAGTGTACATGTAAATGACGTGATAGAAAATGTTATACCCATTAACAATACGCTTCCAAAGCTATTACCTTTTGAAGAAGCTGAGTTTAGTTTATTTAATAAACTTGTGGGCAACATAATCTCGAATGCACCGAACAAATTAAATGCAAAAAGGATAAAGATTGAAGCTAAAAAGATATTCATCCATGGATTATTTGCAAAATTTCTTATGCCTGCAGCATTAGAAAGTAAAGCAAATAATAATCCTAAAATTGTAAATGTTGCAATAATTCCAGTTGCAAAAACCAATGAATCTGCAACACTTTTAGCGCTAGCTTTTTCTGCCCTTTTAGTAAAAAATGAAACCGTAATTGGAATCATTGGATACACGCAAGGAGTGGTTAAAGCTGCAAATCCTGCTAAAATGGCAGCCCACAAAAATGAAAAAACACCATCTTCTTTAGCTTGATTATATTCTGCTTGAGATTCGGTAACACCCGACTTTTGTACATCTTTCTTTATTGGAGTTGATGCACTCTTTTGAGCATTGGTTTCGGAATTATTTGTTGTATCATCTGAAATATATGATGCTAAAGTGCCTTCTAGATTTGAAGTATCCGAAGATGTTTGTAATGCTTCTTGAGTAATCGTGAATGTGATTGGATACTTTTTACTTGGATATGTACAAATACCTTCATCTGTACAAACTTGAGATTCAACCAAGAGAGAATCTTTATAAATCCCTTTTTTGAGAGTATTCTTAACGATTACAGGAACAAGCATAGAAACTTTACCA
>JALRHN010000180.1 GCA_023259575.1 Candidatus Kapaibacterium sp.
TTGGCATATGGTTGATCATAAGGCAGGTATTAGGCCTACTATGTTCGACAGAAAGCCAATTATTGGTTTTCATCCTGAGCTCAATAATATTGCTGTCTTTGGTGGTTTAGGCACAAAAGGCGCGCTTTGGGCACCCAAACTAGCACATATCACAAAAAGCCTATTACTTGGTGAAAAACCATATGTTCCCGATGAAATATCTGTAACTAGATGGTGGAAGAATACATAGTTATTAACAATCTTACATTTTTTTATATTCTTATGAAACATATCTTATTCATCTTGCTTTGTATTCCTATACTTCATATATCAATGTATGCCGATTCAGTATCAGATGCATGGAAATCATTAGAGAATAATGATTTTATGAAAGCTGAGGAACATTTTAGGAATGCAATGAAAACTGATCCTAAAAATATTCGTGCTATAATTGGATTATCTTATGTTTTAGAGATGCAGCAGAAATATGCTGAATCATGGAATATCTATAAGACGATTCAAGACTATACACAAAATTCAGTTCCATATTTTTATGCTATTTGGTTAAATCCACGATTTAGCCAAAATTTAAGAAATCCCAAATCTGGTGCTCAAGATATTTTAAAGAAACTGACGCAAAAAGCCGATAATGCTGGATCATTAAAAGCTATGGCTCATGAAATGTTAGGTGGCTTAGAAACAAGATATGGTAATATTCAAATAGCAAAAGACCATTATAAAGAAATCAATGCTTTATCAGACTGGACGATTATTGGCTCTTTCGAGAATATTTCTGCGTCTGGTTTCAATGCGATTTATCCCCCTGAACTTGAATATGATACGAATGCAGTATATGAAGGTAAGAATAGTGCTCCTGCATCTTGGTATAAACCTGCTATCATCAAGCCAGATTATTGGCTAGATTTTCAGGCTTTTTTCCCTGAGAGACAAGCATTTTTTTATGCAAATACTTTTGTGTGGTCTCCTAAAAAACAAGAAATATCTCTCAGAACTGGTACTTCTGGCGCACTTAAAGTGTTCTTAAATGATCATGAAGTTTTTAGGGATTCTACAGAAACAAATAATGACTTTGATACATATATTGTCCATACAGAATTACAAGAAGGTTGGAATAGGATTCTGATTAAAGTTGGATATTCAGAAATTGATAGATGTAATTTTTTAGCTCGTATTACTGATGATCAGGGAAATCCAATACCTGGATTAAAGGAATCATCAGTAAAACAAATTTATACCCCAAAAAAACCTGATATAGTTAATGTAAAAAAGAATGAAATCTTAGAATCACTCAATTTGATAATTGCTGAACATCCTGATTGGTATGAGCATTATCTGGTGCTAGCGGATGCATATCTTAGAAATGATAAAGCAATAGAAGCTGAATTATTATTAAAGGAATTGTTAAAAAGATCACCTAATAATGGTTTGGTGTATTGGAAATTTTTAGATGCATATAATCGTGGTAGAAAAAAAGACGAGGTAATTTCTACTTATGAAAAATTAGCTTCTATAAGTAAAGATATTCCAGATGCTGCTGTTTTTAAATTTAATCAGCATTTAGATAATGAAGATTTTGATAGGGCAGAGGATATGTTAGCGAGGATTGAAAAATCTTTACCTGGTTCTGAATTATATTATAATCTACGCATACGTTTATATGACAAAAAGAAACTGCAAGAAAAAGTTATTCAAACAGTAAAAGAAGCTTATACTACATATCAAGAAAATTGGGGATTTACAGAATTAGCTGCAATTTTTGATTTTCAGGCCTCTAGAAAAAGAGATACTATGATTGCAATGTATAAGAGATTCCTAAAAAAGGATTATTCGGAAGTACCTTTAATTGCATTAGCTAAAACATACTTAGAAGATTCTAAAGTTGATGAATGGGAAAAAACCTTTAAACAGTTAATAGAATTATCACCAGCTTCGCCAGGTTTTTATTTTCAAATGTCTAGCATGTATACACAATTACAGAAATACGATAAAGCAGAAAAAATGGCTAAACAGGCTTTAACATTCTGTCCATCATGCAATGTGTATTGGTCTAAACTTGGTGAAACTTATCGTAGTATGAAAAAGATTGACGATGCTAAACAAGCATATAATCAAGCATTAAAATACTCTCCAACAGATTATGATTCAAGAGAGATATTAAGAGAATTAGAAGGTAAAAAATCAATATTTACTCTTTTTGGAGAAACCAATAGAGATTCTGTTATAAAAGCAGCTCCAATAGATAAAGATCATCCTGAGGCAAGTGCAGTTATAGTGTCAGAAAAAATGCATCGTGTTATCTATAAACAAGGAGCCTCTGAGTCTGAAGTTGAAACAATCATCAGAGTTTTTAATGATAAAGGTATAGATTATTTCAAAGAATATAGAATAGGCTATAACGGTAATTCTCAAACATTAATCATAGAAAAAGCTGTTACTATCAAACAAGATGGTAAAGAAATCAGGGCAGATATTAATCGTAATATGGCTGTATTTAAAAGTTTGCAAAAAAACGATTGTATCTATGTAAAATATCGGTTAAGAAATTTCAATTCTGGCAAACTGTCTAAGCATGTATGGGATGATGTTTATTTTAATAGATTTTTCCCTCTACATTATGCCGAATATTCCGTATTAGTTCCAGATGATATGACATTCACCACTACTCAACAAAATATGGGAATTGATGCACAAGAAAGAAGAATTGATGAAGTTGGAAGTACAATGTATACATGGAGTTCAAGAAAAGAGCCGGGTATTGTGTATGAAGCCGATATGCCTTCTTTAGAAGAAGTCGGAAAAATTTTACGATTAAGTACAATACCTAGTTGGTCTTTCTTGGTAGATTGGTATGCAGAATTAGCACAAACAAAAACAGAAACATCGTATGAGATAAAAGAGGCTGTAAAACAGCTTACTCCTCATCCAGAGTTACTCTCTGAGCAACAAAAAATTGCAAAAGTATATGAATATATAACTGAGAATATTCGTTATAGTATGGTGTCTTTCAGACAATCTGCATTTATCCCCCAGAAAGCTCGTGATGTATTAGTAAACAGAATTGGTGATTGTAAAGATGTATCAACTTTAGGTATTGCAATGCTTAAAGAGCTAGATATTAAAGCTGATTATGTTCTTGTGAATAGTGGTTCTGAACAAAGACTGCGGGACATTTTACCTTCGATTGCTTTTAACCATTGCATTATTGCTGTGCGTCAATCTCAGAATCAAAACCCTTTGTTCCTAGATTTAACTGCTTCTAATTTTCCTGCTGGTGTTATCCCTGGAGCTGATAAGAATGCCTTTTCTTTATTAATAAAAAATGGATCTGTACAGCCAATAGTATTACCTTCTAAACAGATTGCTGCGCCAACTATTACAATTCGAGGAATCGTAAACTTTACTGATGATAATGCTGCGATTGTAAGAGGCAATGATAAGGTTACAGGTCCATTAACAGCCGCTTTTCGTTCTGCATATAAAGGCAAAACGTATGAAGAGCAAGTTAAAATCATGCAATCAAATCTAGCAACAGATTTACCTTCAGCAAAACTTAAGACATTAACGATTTCTGGTTTAGATAGTTTATCTAGTTCTATGAGTTTCTTTTATGATTATGAAGCTCCAAATGTTGTAGCAGAAGCCGGAACTTATAAGATTGTACGTATTCCTTGGCGAAATGAATTACAAACTGATGATGCTTTATCCTATGAAAAAAGGACTTATCCTGTAAAAGCGATCAATGGATTAGATACTAGTTATGAGGAGATCACAATGATTTTACCTCAAAATTATACTTTATTAGAAGTGCCTTCACCTGTTGAGTTGAAATGTCCTGCTGCAGAATATTCCTATAGCATTACTAAATCAACTCAAGGAAATCTAGATTTATTAACTGCTAAACGCAGATACATACAAACAAAAACCTTTATAGAGCCCGAAGAATATGAAAATTATAAACAATTCTTAATGGAATTCAAAGAAGGTGAATTTAAGTCAGATAAGTCACTTCCTTATTTAAGAGTTTGGACAAAACCTGTTACAAGTTACGCAATGAATTATTCTAAATTAGATATTTCATT
>JALRHN010000181.1 GCA_023259575.1 Candidatus Kapaibacterium sp.
CAACTGAACCACCAAGAACTCCATATTTCTGAAATATATGTCTTAAAATATCTTGCTGTTTTTCAGGCAATGCTTGTGCTATTTGTCCCAAACTTTTTGACACATTAGCTAAAAGAAAAGTAATCAATAGAAATTGAATTAATGTTTTCATGATATATCTGGAGTAAAAAAAAACGAGACGAATAATCGCCTCGTTTCTAAAAATTCTCTTTTGTACTGATTACATATTATAATGTAATTGCAAGATAAATGGTGAAGGGCCGGTTTGTGCTTTATACACATTTAAACCTATTGCGGCCTTCATATTTTTGGAAATATCATAGGAACCGCCAACATTCAAGCCATTCATCCAATGCTTTCCAGACATAAATTCTGCTTTTACATGAATTTTATCGTTAATTACTTGATATTCAATGCCAGCCATTAAGCCAACAGTAGACTCAACAAACATACTTTCATTGCCATAAAATATACCAGCATTAATTTCAGCTTTCGCAAGTAATTTATTTGCAGTTACTAAACCATATACATAATAAGAATTATTAGAATTCAAATAATATGCTCCACCTATTGTTAGATTATGGTCGGCATTTAATACTTCGCGATGCTGAGCAGTGATTCCATACCAATTATTTCCACTAGAGTTATTTAAGAAATTTATCCCTACTTCTGTGTCTTTATTGACACCATACATACCATACACTTGTGCTCTGTCCAAACCATCAGTCAAAAAAGTATTTGCTTGAAAATGCATTTTTCCCTCTGGTGTAACTTTAGAACTTGGTACATTAAAATGCGTCTGCTGAGACCAAGCAGTAAGGCTACCCGTAAAAATACATAACAAATAAACGAGAAATTTTGTGGATTTCATGAGTCTTCCCAATAAAATAGAAAATGAAGGGGCTTGTAGTTCCCCATTTGCTGCACATTCAAATTACTAAAAAATTATGCATTGAAAAATAGTCTTATGATATTTTGTCTGATAGCATTTGTTTGTCATCTAAAGAATCTTTAATTTAGACTAAATCTAAATAAGATACATTTGATCTTTGCATATTTTTCAATGGAAAAGTTCTATGATTCGGATATTTATACCCTTATATACGACTATTTTAGTCTTGTTTTTATCTTCATGTGTTGATAATTCAATTTCTCCTTTGAATACCCCATCGGTATATGATACTACTCAATATTCTCAGATATCAAGTTCTACAGTTAAGATTAGAGCAGATCTTAAAACATTATTGGATACAATAGAGTCTGCTAGAACTAATGGAAAAGCCCCAGATTCACTAACATTATTTGAATTATGTAAGCCTTTTTCATCATTAGGAACAAGTACTTTTCAGAATACTATTCTAGGCTATTTACAAGAGTTCTCTAAAACAAATAATGGCATATATAATCCACGATTATCACTAGTAGAAAACAAACAAGGTGGAGTATTTGCGGGTAGGGTCTTTGATGAAAATGGACTAGAATATCAAGAGATAATTGAAAAATTATGTTTGGGAAATCTATTTTATCATATGGCATCGCGTTTATCATTACAAGATAGTACCACACATCATTTCATAGCATTATTTGGGGCTCATCCTTCTTTTCCAAATTCTGATATCACGCTAAGTAATCCTGATGTATATAGCGCTGCATATGCAGCAAGAAGAGATAAAAATGATGGAAATGGTTTCTATACCAATGCAAAGAAGCAATTAATTCGATTACAAGCGGCAATAAAAGCTGGAACTAATTATAATGAGGATGCATTATCCGCAAGAAAACAATTCTTGAATATATGGGAACAATCATTGATGGCATCTGCGATTTCATATTGTTATGCTGCACATGCTAAGTTTATTCTTACAAATCCAACCGATGAAGATCTGGCTTCTGGACTTCATGCTATAAATGAGGCAATTGGATTTGTACTATCATATAAAGGAGTTTCAGAAAAATTAATTTCTGATACAGAACTTGATACGATACTATCACTCTTACATTCAAATCGTCCATCACAATTTGTAACAGATGCCTATAATACAACTCCAGATTTACTGAAAGCTGTTAATAATATTCAATCTATTTATGGCTTTTCTTCTCAGCAAGTAGAAGATTTTAAAATCAATTGGGTTACTGTTCAAAACAGAAAATAATATGAAATATATACTTGTCATCTTGATATTACTTCAATTCTCTTGTACTGGGAATGCCCCATCTAATCCGGATGCTCAATTTGATAGAACAAGAATGCTTGATTTTACTGCCAAGCAGATAATCATACCAATGTATGCTGATGTATTAAGTCATTCACAGACTTTGGATAGTTTATGCGCAAACTTTATGCTTCAACCAAATGAGACAACTATTACAGAGATGAGACAAGTATGGAGATCCTTGGCAATTTCTTGGCAATATTGCTCGATGTTTGATTTTGGCCCTGCCGAATTCTCAGATGGTACCCTTTTTGAAAATATTGGCACATATCCTATTTCTGTTGCCAAGATTATAAGTAAGATAGAGACAAAAGATACCCTGTTTGCTAATTTTGATAGAGATACCAGAGGTATTTATGCAATTGAATATGTATTGTTTAATGATTCCTTGAATACATATAAGTTGTTGACAAATAAAGCGAATAACGAAGTGATATATTTAAAAAAATTGATTCAACATGTCATAACAAAAGTACAAACAGTGCATAATGCTTGGATTAATGGATATTCACAAACATTTATTCAAAACACTGGAGTACAGGCTGGTTCTTCTATTTCTGAATTGTACAATTCATTTGTTCATTCATATGAATTAATGAAAAACTATCAATGTGGATTACCTTTTGGATTAAAGGTAGGACAAGTATCATCAGAACCAACAAAGACAGAGGGATTTTATAGTGGAATTTCTACAGAATTACTGTATCATCATAATCAGGCATTATTATATTTTTGGCGAGGATATGCAAGGTTAAGTCCCCTCTCAAGTTTAAGTGGTATAGGATTTAAAGACTATTTACTTTCTATACCAACCGGAAAACAATTAGTTGAAGATACTGAATATCAGTGGGAGCAGATTTCAAAACAAATATCACTATTAGATAGATCGATACCATTATCAGTGATGATAAATCAAAAAATGCCTATTCTTTTAAATGTATTTACAGAATTATCTAAACATACACATTTCTTAAAAAGTGATATGTCTTCTCTATTAGGTATTTCAATTACATATACTAGCAATGATGGTGATTAGTGCAATTCTTGCAATCATTATCTGCTCCAGTATCTTCCATTTCATTGGGAATATTTAGAATTTCCTTTGGTGCTTTGATATTGTTAAGTACCATTCGGTTCATAGCATTAGGCTGGATAGAAGAACAAATATTACAACCAAAAATACACTTTCAGTATTATGGTTTTGAATGGATAACTGTTCCTACTGCATTCTATGTTTATCTTCTGTATTCTGTATTAATCATTGCTTCATTCTGTGTAATGATTGGCTACAAATATCGCATAATGAGCATTCTATTATTTTTAGCCTTTACATATACTGAATTATGGGACATTTCCTATTATCTTAATCATTATTATGCAGTAAGCTTATGTAGCTTTCTCTTATGCTTTTTACCTGCGCATTGCATACTCTCTGTAGATAGTTCATCTAAACCTTCTATTTATCAAGTACTTATACCACGATATTATATATTGCTTTTACAATTTCAAATTGCTGTCATTTATCTGTATGCTGGAATAGCAAAGATTCAATATGATTGGTTGATAGAGGCTTTACCCCTTTCTTTATGGCTTCCTTCGCATAGTGATATGCCAATTTTTGGTACTATACTATCTGCACGCTGGACAGCATATGTGTTCTCATGGTTTGGAATGCTGTATGATTGTACTATTCCCCTATTTTTATCGATACAAACTACAAGAATATATGCATATATAGCTGTTATATGCTTTCATACAATAACAGGGATATTGTTTCAGATAGGAGTAT
>JALRHN010000182.1 GCA_023259575.1 Candidatus Kapaibacterium sp.
GAGAATATGTGTATTACTATTATATCCATTATTATTGATTCTTACCGGAGCATTGAATGCCGATGAGAAACGATTATTTAGCAGATTGATGAACAGATCAAAAAAGTTGAATACATAGCACAATAATACAGATTACGCTTTCGTTACATAGTGCGCTTTTATTTTTAATGTTTTTTAGAGTTTCAATTGAGAATTCTCCTTCACTTTTTTGTTTTGGTATTCATTCCACTCTCTATGCTGTCCCAAAAGGTATTAATTCCTATGGACTTAGCACAAACAGACCATTTAAAAGCCTATGGACTTACATATTGGGCATTAAATAAGGGTGTTCAAACTGATTGGATGCTAAATTATCGTGGTGGCTCTTTTATATTAGATGCAAATACAGTTGTTATTGCAGAATGTAGAATTCGGGGTGTATATTTTGAGCAATTATCTGCTACTGAAGCTGGGGCAATTTATGCAGAAGTACAAGACGAAAAGAGTAATATGGACGCAATAAAATTAGAGAAGCCGCCTAAAATTGCTGTGTATACTCCACCTGGATCTCGCCCTTGGGATGATGCTGTAACAATGGTTCTTGATTATGCAGAAGTTTCATATGACAAAGTATGGGATGAGGAAGTTCTCGCTGGAAAACTATCAGAATATGATTGGCTACATCTTCATCATGAAGATTTTACAGGACAATATGGAAAGTTTTTCGCTAGTTATGCAAATGCCCCATGGTATATTCAACAAGTTGCTTTATTAGAATCTACAGCAAAAAAAATGGGCTTCTCTAAAGTGTCTGTACTAAAAAGAGCTGTAGTAAATAAAATCAAAGATTTTGTTATGGGTGGAGGATTTATGTTTGCTATGTGTAGTGCAACAGACTCCTATGATATTGCCATTGCAGCCTCCAATACAGATATATGTGAACAAATGTTTGATGGCGATCCACCAAGTAATAATGTAAATAATGAATTACAATTTGAAGGTACTTTCGCATTTGAAAATTTTCAAGTGTATTTAGACCCATATAAATATGAATATTCAACTATAGATGTAGATGCAAATCTACGTGTGAATAATACAGAAATAGATTATTTCACTCTCTTTGAATTTTCTGCAAAATACGATCCCGTTCCTACAATGCTAACACAGTGTCACGCTAATATTGTACACAATTTTCTAGGCCAAACCACTGCATATCACAAAGAACAAATAAAAAAATCAGTAACAGTTCTAGCAGAAAGAGAAGGTACAGATGAAGTAAAATATATTCATGGAAATGCAGGGAGAGGAACATTTACATGGTATGGAGGACATGACCCCGAAGATTATCAACATGCAGTAGGAGATCCTCCAACTGATATTTCTCTTCATAAAAATTCACCTGGATATAGGTTAATACTCAATAATATCCTTTTTCCAGCAGCAAAAAAGAAGAAACAAAAAACTTAATCAAACTAAAATTTCACCCTGTCTATATTCATTATATTGCATATATAATCATTAATAATTCTACTGAACACTTATGACTTCATATAATCCTTCCGAATTCGGTTTTGCAACCAGAGCTATTCATGCCGGACAAGAGCCCGAAGAATTAACTGGTGCTGTTACCGTTCCATTATATCAAACTTCTACATATGCTCAAGAAGCAATTGGACAGCATAAAGGCTTTGAATATGCCAGAACTCAAAATCCTACTCGTTTTGCATGGGAAGCATCTATTGCAAATCTAGAACAAGGAAATGCTGGATTTGCTTTTGGAAGCGGTATGGCAGCTGTGAATGCAGTATTAACTCTCTTGTCTGCTGGAGATCATATTGTATGTGCAGAAGATATGTATGGTGGTACATTTAGATTATTTGACAAGGTTCTTAAGCGCTTTGGTTTAGAGTTTTCCGTAGTTGATATGACAAGTAAAGAAGCGGTTGAAGCTGCGATAATTCCTGGAAAAACTAAAATGGTGTATACCGAATCGCCTACTAATCCCATGATGAAATTAACTGATCTAAAAATGCTTGCAGAATTAGCTCATAATCATAATGCATTATTAGTGGTAGATAATACATTTGCTAGTCCTTATTTTCAAAAGCCAATTACTTTAGGTGCAGACATTGTATTGCATAGTGCAACTAAATATTTAGGGGGTCATTCAGATTTAGTTAGTGGAGTGGTTATTGCTGCACATGAAAAGATTGCACAAGAACTCAGATTTATACAAAATGCAGCCGGTGCCGTTCCTGGGCCATTCGAATGTTGGTTATGTTTGCGATCTGTAAAAACGCTTGCAATAAGAATGAAACAGCATGAAGAAAATGCTAAAATAATAGCAGATTATTGTGAAAATCACCCTATGGTTATCGCTACTCATTATCCAGGACTTCAGTCTCATCCTCAACATGAATTAGCAAAACAACAAATGTCTGGTTTTGGTGGTATGATTTCAATCGAATTAGGTACATTAGAAAAAGCAAAAGCATTCACAAATGCAGTGCGATTATTTACATTAGCAGAATCTTTGGGTGGTGTAGAATCTCTTGTATGTCATCCAGTAAGTATGACGCATGGAAGTATTCCTAAGGAACAAAGAGAGAAATTAGGTATAACAGATAGTTTAGTTCGATTATCAGTTGGTATCGAAAATATTGATGATTTGTTATTAGATATTTCTCAAGCATTAGAATCTTTGCAATAGGAATACGAATTAATGATAAGGAATAGAAAGACAATACATAACTCAATGCAAGTAAATGAATCAATTACTGCATATACTACTCACTTATCTAATGGAATTCGGGTTATTAGTGAATATATTCCTACAGTTGCATCGTTTTCTTTAGGAATTTGGATAAAAGCTGGTTCGAGAGATGAAACTAAAGATACCGCCGGTGCTGTCCACTTTTTAGAGCATCTTGCATTCCGTAGGACATTAAAAAGAAGTACCAAAGCATTAGCAGATGCATTTGAACAGATGGGAGCATATTCAAATGCATTTACTACAAAAGAACATACATGTTATTATGTTCGTGCATTGTCTGTAGACTTCCCTAAAGTATTTTCTTTAATGGCCGAACTAACATTATCTCCGGCTTTAGCAGAAAAAGACATAGAAAAAGAAAGAAATATTATCATAGAAGAAATTCATTCTTGTGATGATGAACCAGAAGAAGTAATTTTTGAACATGGAGAAGCTTTACTCTTTGGCAATCATCCTTTAGGACAGCCCATCACTGGAACGATTGAATCTGTTCAACAAATCAGTAGAGATGCTTTAATAGGTTTAAGAGATTCATTATATAATTCAGATTCTATAGTAATTGCAATTGCGGGCAATATTAAACATGATGACATTGTAACATTAACTGAAAGATATTTTGCTCAGATATCTACAAAGCAAACAATTAGAAATAGAGATTTATATATATCACAAGCAGTTCAGCATAAAGTTATAACAAAAAAGTTTCAACAAGCTCATATATTATTAGCAAAAACTACCGAAGGTTTTCTAAGTGATCAACGGTATGCATTAACAGTAATGAATATGCTTTTAGGAGAGGGGATGAGCTCAAGATTATATCAAACTATAAGAGAACGTTATGGATTAGGATATACAGTCTATTCTGCTTTAGATTTATATTCTGATTGTGGAGCACTATTTTTATATACTGCATGTGACAATAAAAAAGTAGAAAAAGCCAGAGATATGCTATTGATTGAATGTGAAAAAATAATTAATCAACATCCGGTTAAATCCAAAGAATTAGAAAGGGCAAAAGCTCAAGTAAAAGCAGCCGTTTTAATGTCTTTAGAAAGTATGTCTGCCAGGATGCAATCTCTTGGGCGTGGCGAATTAGAAGAAGGTGGTCATGAACCGTATCAAGAAACCATTCATAAAATAAATGACATTACATTAGAAGACATAGCGAAGATGGCTTCTTTATATTTGCAAAAAGATGGGTGGTCTTCGGTATTAATGCTTTCGGAT
>JALRHN010000183.1 GCA_023259575.1 Candidatus Kapaibacterium sp.
TCGGCACCAGCCATTTCCCATGGATGGATCATAAGGCAGACGCCAAGTTGTTCGGCCGCTTCATAAAAAGGGAATAATGATTCATGATCTAGATTTTTACCAAGTATATTAGATCCTATTTGTAAACCCGGCATATTCAACTCAATTTTACAGCGTTCCATTTCTTGTATTGCAAGCGAGATGTCTTGCATGGGAACTGTACCTAAACCAATAAAACGAGGATATTGATTGCACACAGAAGCCAAGTGATCATTCAAAAACATAGACCAATCAAGTCCATGTTCTGGCTTTGCCCAATAATTAAACAAAACTGGGACGGTGCATAATGTCATATAATCGACATGATGAATATCCATATCTTGTAAAATAGCTAATGGGTTCCAGCAATTTTCTTGAATTTCTCTAAAAAACACACCATCATCTCTCATCATCTTTGCAGATCCAGGTTTATGGTGATCGAGAGTAATAAATCCATCATAACCATATTTATCTTTTAAAGATGGCCAATGTTGAGGCAATATATGTGCATGAATATCTAGTTTCATTTATGATTGTGCTTATTTAAGAAAAAGAGTGATTTCCTGGAATTGCATCTATAAGACGCCTTGTGTATTCTTGTTGAGGGTTTTCATAAATATCTCTAGCATTGCCTATTTCAATTATAGACCCAGCATTCATAACTGCGATACGGTCACTAATAAACTTCACAACACTTAGATCATGAGAAATAAAAATATATGTAAGCTTGAATTCTTCGCGTAATTGAACCAAAAGATTTAATACTTGTGCCTGAACAGAAACATCTAATGCAGAAACAGATTCATCGCAAATGAGAAAATCAGGTTTTAGTGCAAGAGCACGTGCAATGCAAATTCTTTGTCTTTGCCCCCCAGAAAATTCATGAGGATAATTACTAAAATGATGTGGTTCAAGATTAACTTTGTCTAGTAAATAGAGTACATATTCTTTTCTTTGTTTTTCATTGTCAAGTACTTTGTGAACATTTAGCACTTCCATAATTGCGCTGCCCACCGATAATCTTGGATTTAAAGAACTATAAGGATCTTGAAAAATGATCTGAAAATTCTTTCTTAAACCTTTTAAATCATGCTTAGATAAAGATCTTATATCTTGTCCTTTAAACATAATAGAACCATCTGTTGGCTCTACTAATCGTAAAATCGCTCTTCCTGTAGTTGTTTTACCGCAACCTGATTCGCCAACTAATCCTAGGGTTTCACCTGGTTTCACATCAAAAGAGATATCATCTACAGCTTTTACCATTTCTGAAGAATTAGCAAAAAGACCGCTATTTCTCATAGGAAAATATACTTTTAAATTTTCCACTGTTAATAAAGGTTGAAGTGATGATAATTCATCATTTCTCTTATTGATTTGTTCTACAGAAACAATATTATGTTCTACAACTTCATCAATAGAAGCATGTGATAGAGATTTTGCAGTGATAGAACCATCTGGATTTTCATCCATAAAATCTCGAACTGTAGGTAAAATGTGAAGTTTTTTATCTAAGCGAGGACGGCAAGCCAATAATCCCTTGGTATATGGATGTTGAGGATTTTGGAAGATATCTTGTACACTACCTTGTTCTACAATTTTTCCTTTATACATTACAATGATATCATCAGCGATTTCAGAAACAACACCTAAATCATGAGTAATGAACATCATTCCCATATTATGTTTTTTTTGTAAATCCCTCATTAAATCAAGAATAGTAGCCTGAACTGTAACATCTAGAGCAGTTGTAGGTTCATCAGCAATTAAAAGGGATGGATTGCAGCTCATAGCCATCGCAATCATCACTCTTTGCTTTTGTCCGCCAGATAATTGATGAGGATATTGATCAATCATGGCTTCTGGTCGGGGTAATTGTACTTCTTTCATTAATTGCAAAACTCTGTGTCTGGCTTCATCCTTAGAGATATTTTCATGGAGCATAATTGCTTCCATAATTTGTTGTCCACATTTAAATACAGGATTAAGAGAAGTCATAGGTTCTTGAAAAATCATAGATATCTGATTTCCCCTGTATTTTCGCATTTTTTCTTCGGGTAAAGACAGCAAATTAGTTTGGGTACCATCTTGTTCTGTGAATAATATTTCTCCCTGAATAATGCGTCCTGGTGGGTCTGGAATTAATCGCATTACACTTAATGAAGTAACACTTTTTCCTGAACCTGATTCGCCTACAATTCCTAGAGTTTTTCCACGCTCAACAGAAAAGCTAATATCTTTAACAGCTTGATGGGTGCGTTCTTCGGAACGAAATTCAGTAATAAGATTCTTTACCTGTAATAAAGGTGTATTCATAATATGATAAGATACAAAGAATAGATATTGACAATAAATTAAGGTTTTTAGGAACTGATGAATATCGTTTGAAATCGCGTATTTATTTATTAAAGCGATTGTTTCAATTTCAATTAAGACATCTTTTGGTAATCGGCTAACTTCTACAGTGCTTCTTGCTGGTTTTGATTCCCCAAAATATTCATTGTATACTGTATTAATCACAGGAAAATCATTCATATCTTTAATAAATACTGTTGTTTTAACAACATCATTAGCAGTAAGTCCAGCAGCTTTTAATAATGCATCGATATTTGCAAGAACTTGCTTTGTTTGAGCAGCGATATCACCTAAGCCAATAATGTGAGTTCCATCTGCTGATAATGGGATTTGACCTGATAAAAACAATAAATTACCTGCAAAAATCCCTTGTGAATAGGGTCCAATGGGCGCAGGAGCTTTGTCTGTTAATAATATTTTTTTCATAGATTACCTTGATCAGAGATAAAAGGCTTAAGACCATTTCTAAGAGTTTCAGGAATTTTTACAGCTTTTTTGGTTTGTCTATCAGTAGAAACAATAGTACATATACCATGTCCCAACATTACAGAATCCCTACATATGGCAAATTGTATATCCAAAGAAGCTCCGCCAATATGGGAAATCCATACATAAATTGACAGCAAATCATCGATATATCCTGAACTAAGGAATGTACAATTAAATTGAACTCTAAGCATCCAAATACCTAATTCATCGAATTGTTTATTAGAATAGGGATGCCCTGCAGCACGAAATAATTCTGTTTCTCCGATTTCAAAAAGCCTGACATAATTTCCGAAATACAAAATGCCGGCTGCATCCAAATCACTCCATCGTATTCTTTCATGTACTTTTATAGCTATAGATGGAATTTCTATTTGTTGTTTTAATGTTTTAGTATTCACATTGAATCCATGGATAATTAAGCAAAAATACATTACTTGTTTTTAAAAGCAGAAAATGTGTTTGTAAAATGCTGTTTGCGATTTGATTAGATTTGCACGTAAAACATCAATATACCACACGATTATTATTAGTTATGAATCAAAACCCTGAACCAGAAGAGCATGGACAATATATACCAAAACCGATATGGGGATGGAAAGCCATTTATATATTTCTTTTTGTATTAGGATTATCTGGGGGAGTTTTAGGATTAGTATATAGACAATTACCTAAAAAAAGTGAAGTATTAGCAAAAAGGAAAATACCTAAGATTCGTGCAGTGTATGCGATTGTTTTATCTCCAGTTTCTGCCAATCGTGCAGATTCTATTTCTAAAGCAATAAAAAAAGAAATTGGCGCAGATTCCATAAGAGTCAAAATGGTGATTGGCGGAACCGCAGTTTATAAACATTGTACATCAGCCGATGAATTTAGAAGGCTCATCGATACAGCATCCAAACGATCTGTTGAAGCTGATATTGAAATTCAAAATTTATTACATTCAAAGGTTGTAGATATTATAACATCAGACAAATTACCAACAAGATTATATATTCTTGGGTCTGCCCCAAATATTGATATCAATAGCCTACAAAAACGAATGAGCCATATTGCCGAATATCTTGATATCAGAAATAGAAGCTTAGGATCTATAACCATTGTGAATTGTTT
>JALRHN010000184.1:0-3716 GCA_023259575.1 Candidatus Kapaibacterium sp.
CCCTGTATAGCAATATCTGTAGCTGTAATAGAGCGCTTTACTAAACCTTGTAATACTTTTCCTGGTCCAATCTCACAATAGTTCTTAATGCCAGAACTATACATATTTTGTATAGTTTGAGACCATCTTACAGGAGATGTTAATTGCTGTAATAGATATTGTTTAAGCTGATTTTGATCTGATATTGGTTGAGCATGTACATTAGGATAAACTGGTTTATTCGGCATATTGAATACTGTAGATTCTATAGCTTTACCTAATTCATCTGATGCTGATCCCATCAAAGGTGAATGAAAAGCACCACTTACTTGTAATTCTGTAACCATTCTAGCACCAGCGGATTTAAATAATGAAGCCTGTGCTCGTAGATACTCCGCATTTCCAGATAATACTATTTGTCCTGGTGAATTATAGTTAGCTGCTACGATTATACCATCTTTTCCAGATAATTCTTGACATATCTGTTCAACTTTTTGATCTTCGAGGCCTATAACAGCAAACATAGTTCCTGGTTGTTTTTCTCCAGCTTTAAACATTATAGAACCACGTAATACAACTAAAGAACAAGCATCACGAAATGAAAGTACTCCTGATGCATATAATGCTGAATATTCACCTAAAGAATGCCCGGCAAATGCAATTGGGTCAACATATTCTTTAGCCAAATTCCATAATATTGCCTCATGGATAAACAGAGCTGGTTGAGTATATCGAGTTTCTTTCAATAGTTCAGCAGGACCATCAGCACAAATTTTATCTAGCTGAAAACCAGCAATATCACAAGCTTCTTCCATCATTAACGATGCTTGAGGAAAATCAGAAAGTAGATCTTTTGTCATGCCTACATATTGAGACCCTTGTCCAGAAAAAAGAAATGCTGTTTCCATATTATTTCATCCCCCATTTAAGTAATATACTTCCCCATGTATATCCTGCTCCAAAGCTTGCCAAAACTATATTATCTCCATAATGAAGCTTTCCATTATGATATAATTCAGATAAACAAATTGGAATAGTCCCAGCTGTGGTATTACCGTATTTTTCAATATTAACTATAACTTTACTACTATCTAAGCCCATTCTTCTTGCAGTTGCATCGATAATTCTAAGATTTGCTTGATGTGGAATGAGCCAAGCTATATCATCGGCAATTAGATGATTTCTTTCCATGATTTCAGCAGCTACATCTGCCATTCCAACAACAGCAGATTTAAAGACGGATTGTCCTTCTTGAACAACATAATGTTCTTTATTTTCAATGGTTTCGAATGATGCTGGTTTTGCGCTACCACCTGCTGTCATATACAGATATTCACCACCATTTCCATCCATCTTTAAAATACTATCAACAATACCAAATGCTGGATCTTCAGATTTTTCAAGCAGCACAACACCACACCCATCACCAAAAAGAATACATGTGGTTCTATCTTCAAAATTAAGAATAGAGCTCATCTTGTCTCCACCACATACTAATACTTTTTTGGCAGCTCCACTTTCAATTAATCCTGCTCCGCTTATTAAACCATATAAAAAACCAGAACAAGCCGCAGATAGATCAAAACCCCAAGCATTTACCATACCTGTCTTTTTTTGTAATGTTGCTGCAGCTGATGGAAATACATTATCGGGTGTTATTGTGGCAACGATCACGCAATCTATTTCACTTGCTGATATTCCTCTTTCGGATAAACACTGTTCAACTGCTGGAACCAACATATCGGTTAATGCACCCTCTACTTGAAATCTTCTTTCGATGATGCCAGTTCGGGTTCTTATCCATTCATCAGTTGTATCAATTTTATCTTCAAAATATGAATTCTTGAAAATATCAGGAGGTACAAAGTGAGCTAATGACGTAATAATTGCAGACATATATGTATGATTAATTGATATCGTTTGAATAATCTTCGGGACTTATTTGCAATGCAGATTCTATAGAGAGGTTTATCTTTTTATTATATACTTCTACTGCACGAATAAGCATATTTTGAATTGCTAAAGGACTAGATTTTCCATGGCCAATAATAACAACGCCATTAACGCCAAGTAAAGGAACACCACCATATTCCTGATAGTCGAAATCCTTTAAAATATGTTTCAACGTTGGAAGCATCATCATTACAGCTAATTTTTGAAAAAAGCCTTTTTTTGCATGCGAAGCAATTTTTGCTTTGAGTAGTCCTAACATACTTTCAGCAAATTTTAAGACAATATTTCCAACAAATCCATCACACACAACAACGTCAGAAGTACCAACTAAAACATCTCTTCCTTCTACATTGCCTTGAAAATTAAGCGTACTATTTTTCAATAATTGAAAAGTTTGAATGATGTTCTCGGTACCTTTTCCTTCTTCTTCACCAATATTCAATAAGCCAATTTTTGGAGAATCTATTCCTAAAACTTGTTTAGAATAGATGCTTCCCATAATTGCAAACTCATATAAAAACCTTGGTCTGCCTTCAATATTGGCACCTACATCTAGTAATAAGACAGGTTTACCAGTTTGAGTTGGCAAAAATGTACCAATAGTCGGCCTGCTAACACCTTTAATTCTTCCAAGAAGAATAGTAGCTGTACTTAATACAGCGCCTGTATTACCAGCAGAAACAAAAGCATCAACACTTCTATTAGCATGAAGTTCAATACCCTTAAACAAAGAAGATTGTTTTTTTCTTTTCAATACCGAAGTTGGATCATCATCCATAGATACAATATCTTCAGCATGAACCACAGAAAAGTTCAAATCTTTTGTGTCTAAGTTTTTTAGTGTTTCTTTGATGATATGTTCTTTGCCAACAAACACAAATTCAACAGGTACGGATTGATCTCTAAATATATTAGATGCAAGAATTGCTCCCTTAATTTCATTCAAGGGAGCAAAATCACCGCCCATTACGTCTATGGCAATTCGAATTGGATTCATCTTTAATCCGTGATGTTTGCTAATCAAACGATTTGCAATCAAGAATAAGGATTATTCTGCTACAGAGCCAGTACTATTTAATTCAAACATCTTGCGTCCATTATAATATCCACAAGAAGGGCAAGCAGTATGAGTTAGCTTAGAGCTACCACAATTAGGACATGGGCCTACTGTAGGAGCAGTTGCCTTATAATGAGTTCTGCGTTTGTCTCTACGAGATTTTGAATGACGTCTTTTTGGATTTGGCATCGTATAACTCCGATTACATCAATATGATATGGTTGTGTCAATAATTAATTTTCTACTATTTTAATATCTTTCAATGCTGCCCATGGAGATGTCTCATCAGGCAGATTGGATTCAGTTTTTTGTTTTTCACTAGACCTTTCTGGATATAAATCCTCAAAGGATGTCTCTAAATATAATGGCGATATTCTTTTCATAGGTAAATTTAATACCAATTGTTGCCTAACTTCATCAGAAATATCAATATATGTATCTTCATCTCTGATAAGTATCTCTCCTTCATCATCATTTTCTGATTTAGGTTGAAGATAAAACAGTTGCGTATCAACTACATAATGTAAGGAAATCTGAGCCTTCACTCTATCTGTAAATTCTTCACCAGAAATATCACATAGTAATAATGCATCACATACTGCTTCTGCATTAATAAATATTCTTTTACCTTGTTTTTTAATAGTACCAACTATCTGTATATCTCCAATAAATTCAGGTAAAATACCTTCTATTGATTGGGAAGAACTTGTTACCGAAAATGGATACT
>JALRHN010000184.1:3726-3965 GCA_023259575.1 Candidatus Kapaibacterium sp.
AGCCAAGAATCATGATTTGAATCATGGTAAAAGCCTATTAACAAGGTTAATACAAAAAAGAACAATCACAAATTTACAAAATAAATTGTAAGAAATATGAATATATATCTAATATTTCTATCTTTTGTGATTTTAGCATACCTATTATTTGTATTCATGTATTAGACTATTAAGTAGAAAATCAATCCATTCTTAATCGTATATTTGCAGTGTAGATTTAGACATCATTTGTAAATATA
>JALRHN010000185.1 GCA_023259575.1 Candidatus Kapaibacterium sp.
TAACTGTTGAGCTTAAAACAGAAAGTGATGAATTGGCACCTTTGTTAATGAATAATGAAGGCATTGCATTCATAGAAAAGAATAGTTCTAAAATCATAACTACATATCAAGATTTAAAAGTATGGGATGCTAATCATACATTACTAGATGCATCATTTTCTCTGAATAATAATACTATCTCTTTGAATATTAATGATAACAATGCAGTATATCCAATAACGATAGATCCATTATCTTCTACACCAGATTGGAGTATGGATGGCAATCAATTTGAAGCATTCTTCGGTTCTGTATTAACTCCTTTAGGTGATATCAACGGTGATGGTATTGGTGATTTTGCAGCAGGAATGCCAAAATATGATATCGCACAAACAGATGAGGGAGCAGTTTTTGTTTTTTTAGGTTCAGTTAATGGACCAGAAAAGCAACCACAAATAGTTCTATCATCAGGACAAGCTAATTCCGAGTTCGGATTTTCTGTAGCAGGAATTGGGGATATTAATAAAGATGGCTACGCAGATATGATGATTGGAGCGCCACGTTATGATAATGGCCAATTAGATGAAGGAGCTGCATTTTTATATTTAGGTAGTTCTTCTGGAATTATAAGTACTCCGGCGATAATAAAAGAATCAAATCAAGCGAATTCTCGATTTGGATATGCAATTAGTTCTGCTGGAAAAGCAAATAATGATGATACTTTAGACATAGCAATTTCTGCACCTTATTATGATAATGGATCATTAGATGAAGGAGCTGTTTTCGTCTATTTTGGTGGTAATGGATCACTTACAAATACTTCGCCATGGATGGTAGAAAGTAATCAGATTGATGCTAGAATGGGTATTTCTATTTCAGGTGGTTTAGACATCAATGGAGATTCAAAATCAGATTTACTGATAGGCATTCCAATGTATGATAATGGGCATATCAATGAGGGATGCGTTCGAGTGTATTTTTCCTCAATAAATGGTCTTTCTACAAATGCTGCATGGCAATTTGAATCTAATCAAGCTAATGCAGAATGTGGAACTTCTGTTGCTATATGTAGCGATCTTAATGGCGATGGTTTTAATGATGTTCTTATTGGTGCTCCATTTTATTCAAATGGAGAACAAAGCGAAGGAAGAGCATATTGTTTTTATGGTAATTCCAATGGTTTAAGTACTAATCCTGCATGGACAAATGAAAGTAATCAAGCTAATGCACGATATGGCCAAAGTGTTGCCTGGGCAGGTGATGTAAATAATGATGGCAATGCAGACTTCATTATTGGTGCACCACTTTATGACAATGGACAATTAGATGAAGGTAAAGCATATCTCTATTTCGGGAATACTGTGTCTATCAGCCAAAATGCTGGATGGTCATCCGAAGGCAATCAAGCAGATGCTCAGTTTGGTACTTCTGTATCTGGATTAGGTGATATTAATTTTGATACAAAGTCTGATTTTGGTATCGGAGCTCCTTATTATGATGATGATCTAAGAGAAGAAGGCCAAGTTTCTATTTATTATGGAATAAGCTCTTCTTTAAGTTCATCTGATAAGGTATTAGAAACTGATATTCCTTTAGCTCAATTAGGTTCTTCATTAGCTCCTGCTGGTGATATTAACGGCGATGGTTATGATGATATGATTGCGGGGTCTCCTGATTATGAAAACGGCGAACAATCCGAAGGGCGAATTCAAATCTATCTTGGCAGTTCATCAGGTTTTAGCTCTACTCCATCATGGATATATGAAAGCAATTCAATGAATGCCAGAATGGGTGCATCAGTAGCTAGTGCTGGAGATATCAATGGCGATGGATATTCTGATATTTTGGTTGGAGCACCTGGTTATTCTAATGGACAAAATGCCGAGGGTAAGCTTATGATTTTCTTGGGTAGTGCTCAAGGAATTAGCTCATCTTCTCCTTTTTGGCAATATGAATCAAATCAAGTAGCTGCAAATCTTGGTGCAAGCGTAGCAAGTGCAGGTGATATCAATAATGATGGATTTTCTGATATTCTTGTTGGTGCTCCTGGCGCATTAAATAACAATAGTAATGTTGGCATGGTAATGCTTTTTTCAGGCAATCCTATTGGCCCAGATTCTATATTATGGACTTCTTACGGACCTCATTCAGGCTGCAGATTTGGCTCTACTATTGCCTCTGCAGATATAAATGCTGATACCTATAATGATATATTTATTGGCGCTCCATTATATAACAGTGATTCTGATTTAGCCCCAGAAGGTGGAGTTTTCTGCTATTTTGGAAGAAAAACAAAACCATCCGATACAATTAATTGGCGATATTCAATCTCTAATGATAATAGCGAATTAGGAGCTGCAATAGCAAATATTGGCGATGTAAATATGGATGGTTTAACAGACATTGCAATTGGTGCACCTAACTTTTCGAATGGACAAAATAATGAAGGTATTATCAATGTATTTTATGGAAATACATTAGGCTTAAGCCTTATACCTTCTTGGTATACCGAAAGCAATATTAATGGAAGTAAACTAGGTACATCGCTTTCAGGATCCGGAGATTTTAATGCTGATGGTATATCCGATATGATTGCAGGATGTCCAGGATTTTCATCAGGACAGAATCAAGAAGGTGCTGTGTTTACATATTTTGGATCTCAAACTGGACTAAATGCTGGCAAATTATTCTCTGAAAGCGATCAGTCTGGAGCCAAACTTGGAACTTCAGTTGGTATATGTGGAGATATTAATGGAGATGGAATATCAGATATATGCGCTGGAGCTCCATACTATAAAAATGGTCAAGTACAAGAAGGTGCAATCACAGTTTCTTTAGGTAAACAAATCTTTTTTGCATCAAAGCCTAATCAAGTGATTGAAGCAATTCAAGATAATGAAGAATATGGATGGACAGTTTCTGGCCGTGCAGACTTTAATGGCGATGGATTTGGAGATTTTGCAGTAGGATCTCCATTTTATGATGGCATATCTGCCGATCAAGGAAGAGTAACAATTCATTATGGAAGTGCTTCTGGAATTGATAATGTGGCAAAGAATGAATTGATTGGGCCAAATCAAAATGGAGCAGGATTTGGATATGCAATTGCAGCAAATGGTGATCTTAATGGCGATGGATATGCTGACTTAGTAGTTAGTGCTCCATTTTTTGATGATGCAAATTCATCTCAGCAGGATATTGGGAAAATATATGTGTATTATGGTTCTAAAACAGGTTTAGATCTACAGGCAAAATCAGTGTTCTCAGGTACACAAGCTGGCGGTAAATTTGGATTTTCTTTATGCTATGCCGGAGATATTAATCTAGATGGATATTCAGATATCATTTTAGGAGAACCGGGCTTTTCTTCTACTATAGAAAATGCAGGTAAAGCTAATGTAATGTTTGGAAGCGAATACGGTTTGAATATTAATAATTATTGGTCTAAAATTGGGCCACAAACAGGATCAGAATTTGGTGCCTCAGTTGCGTCCGCAGGCGATATCAATGGAGACGGCATAAATGATATCATCATCGGAGCTCCATCCTATGATGTAAATACTGCTCAAGATGATCAAGGGCGCGTTTACATTCACTATGGAATTCCCAATGGAATAGCAGATTCAGCCGGTTGGATTGTTTCTGGTAATCAATATAAAGCATTATTCGGTGCACATGTAGCATCAGCCGGCGATATCAATAATGATGGTTTTTCTGATCTATTAATTGCATCTACTTTATATGATAAAGGCCAAACAAATGAAGGAATCATCCAGCTATTTTTAGGGTCTGCAAAAGGTGCATCAAAGCAATCAATATGGACAGCCGAGGGAGACATCACAGCATTAGAATTTGGAAAGTCTGCTGGCTCAATTGGTGATATCAATAATGATGGATATGGTGATATCGTTGTCGGTTCTGGCCTATATTCATCTAATGCAAATGCT
>JALRHN010000186.1 GCA_023259575.1 Candidatus Kapaibacterium sp.
CTATTAGACAATATGCTGGTTTTTCAACTGCAGCCGAATCGAATGCTTTCTATAGAAGAAATCTTGCTGCCGGACAAAAAGGATTATCCGTAGCTTTCGATTTAGCAACGCATCGTGGCTTTGATTCTGATCATCCCAGAGTAGTTGGTGATGTTGGAAAAGCTGGTGTTGCAATCGATAGCGTAGAAGATATGAAAATTCTCTTCGATCAAATTCCTTTAGATACGATGTCTGTTTCCATGACAATGAACGGCGCTGTTATTCCAATATTAGCCATGTTTATTGTTGCTGCCGAAGAACAAGGAGTTCAACAACATCAATTATCTGGTACGATTCAAAATGATATTCTAAAAGAATTCATGGTAAGGAATACATTTATTTATCCTCCAGAACCTTCAATGCGAATTGTTGCTGATATAATTGAATATACTAGCAAGCATATGCCCAAATTCAATAGCATAAGTATTAGTGGTTATCATATGCATGAAGCAGGTGCAAGTGCTGTTCAAGAAATGGCCTTTACAATTGCAGATGGACTTGAATATGTACGCATAGCGCTAGCAAAAGGATTAGATATCGATGAATTTGCCCCAAGACTTTCATTCTTTTGGGGTATCGGAATGAATTTCTTTATGGAAATTGCCAAAATGCGTGCTGCCAGACGCCTTTGGGCAGAACAGATAAAACAGTTCTCACCTCAAAAAAATAGCTCTTTAATATTAAGAACTCATTGTCAAACCTCTGGTTGGTCTTTAGCTGCTCAAGATCCTTATAATAATATCATTAGAACTACAATCGAAGCAATGGCTGCTGTATTAGGCGGCACTCAATCACTTCATACGAATTCATTTGATGAAGCTTTAGGATTACCTACTGATGCATCCGCCAGAATTGCCAGAAATACTCAATTAATCATTGCTGAAGAAACTCATATTACAGAAGTAGCCGATCCAATGGGTGGTTCATATTATGTTGAATCTTTAACCGAATCATTATATCAAGAAGCTAAAAAGATTATTGCAGATATAGAATCCATCGGTGGTATGACAAAAGCAATCCAAATGGGTATTCCCAAAAGGCTTATCGAAGAATCTGCTGCAAGAAAACAAGCTTTAATCGACCAAAAACAAGAAATTATCGTAGGTGTCAATAAGTATGTGCCAGATGAACAAACTGATGTAGATGTATTAGATATCGATAATACAACAGTTAGAGCATCTCAAATTGAATTATTACAGACCATAAAACAAAATCGAGACCAAAAAGCAGTTCAAGAATCGTTAACTGCATTATATACTATAGCAGAAAATAATTCTGGTAATCTTCTAGAAGCTGCCATTCATGCTGCTCGATTAAGAGCAACTCTTGGGGAAATTTCCGAAGCAATGGCTTCATCATTTGGACGATATGAATCACAGGTATCAATAGTAAGTGGTGTATATGCACATTATAATGAACAAAATGAAGGATTTCATGCTGTGCAAGATGAAATAATAGCTTTTGAACAAAAATATGGAAGACGTCCAAGAATTATGGTTGCTAAACTTGGACAAGACGGCCATGATCGCGGAGCGCATGTTATTGCTACTGGCTTTGCAGATGCTGGTTATGATGTCGATTTAGGACCATTATTCCAAACACCGGAAGAAGCTGCAAGACAAGCCATAGAAAGCGATGTTCATGTAATTGGAATTTCTAGTCAAGCGGCAGGACATAAAACCTTGATTCCCCTTTTGATTGAAGAATTACGCAAACAAGGTTCATCTGATATCATTGTAGTTGCTGGTGGCGTTATTCCTCCAAAAGATTATGAAGAACTCTATAATGCTGGAGTCAAAGCTATATTTGGTCCGGGGACGAATGTATTGGATGCTGCCCGAGAAGTTCTGCATAAAATAGATCAAGCTCTTAGTTAAATCACAAAAGGCATTCAAAAATTAATTGAATGCCTTTTTTATGATTAAGCTTATATATTTCAACTACAAATTTTTGCAATTAAGTCAATAACTCGATTAGAATAACCCCATTCATTATCATACCAACCAACTACTTTAACTAAATTACCCATTGCCATTGTAGATTGTGAATCTACAATACAAGAATGAGGATTACCTAATATATCTACAGAAACCAAAGGATCTTCAGAATATTCCATAATTCCTTTAAGAGAAGAATCAGCAGCTGCTTTTAAAGCTTGATTTACTTCTTCTTTTGTAATGTCACGATGTAGAATTGCTGTGAAATCTGTAACAGATCCATCGGGAACTGGAACTCTGAATGAAAAGCCATCTAATTTTCCTTTTAATTCAGGTAATACTTCTCCAACTGCTTTAGCTGCACCTGTTGTTGTAGGGATAATACTAACCGCAGCAGACCTAGCCCTGCGTAAATCTTTATGAGGTAAATCTAGAATTCTTTGATCATTAGTGTATGCATGAACTGTTGTCATATACCCTTTTTCTATGCCAAAAGAATCATTCAATACTTTTACCATTGGTGCCAAACAATTCGTAGTACAAGAAGCATTAGAAAGAATCACTTCAGAGCCATTTAATGTATGATCATTCACACCTAATACAATTGTTTTATCTAATGCATCTTTTGCTGGAGAAGTAAGAACAACCTTTCTTCCATGTGCTAAATGTTTGGATAATTGGTCTTTAGAACTAAAAACACCAGTAGATTCAATAATACAATCTAGATTATTCCATGGAATATTTTCTATCTGTTTTTCTGCTGAAATAGCAATAGACTTACCGTTCACAAGAATAGAAGATTGATCAGCTTTAACTTCTCCATTAAATCTTCCATGAACCGAATCATATTTAAGTAAATGTGCTAAAGTAGGAGCGTCTGTTAAATCATTGATACCAACGATTTCAAATAAATCAGGACGTGCACTCGCAACACGAAATACTAAACGTCCGATGCGACCAAAACCATTAATTGCAATACGGATTGCCATGAATCAATTTCCTTGAAAGAAATAAGAGATAAATCAGAATTCAACTTAAACAAAATTACAAATTAGATGCAAGTATTCTAAGATTGTGATAAAAAGTGTATAATTAAAATTATTATCTGGTGCTTGTTGAGTTAAATTTAAGCAGTAATTTTGCCAATTCTCTTGGCTTTTATGGTTAACTAAGATTCTATGGCTATTCATCCCCTACTTACCAATTCTGTTGATTTTGAGCTTCGTTTCTGTGTCGAAGTTCTCAAACTAGAATCTCTTCATTTGGGATATTCGGATGATCAGAATGATATTATCGATTCTTTAGACACACTTCGTATTGCTCAACAACGATATACTCAAAGTTTATTAGATTGGACTCCTTCTGATGTTCATTCTATCGTTGATGTTGGTTGTGGCATTGGTGATGTTGCTTATGCATTCGAAAAATCTGGTAGAATAGTTCAAGGCATTTCTCCAGAAAAAAATCATGCAGCTATGTTTAAAAATACTCTTCCTGGTAGTTCATTTATTCATTCTAAGATTGAAGATTATTATCCTAAACACCAAGTTGATATGTTATTAATGAGTGAATCAAATAATTATTTCTCTCTGAAAGATGGATTAGATGCTTCAACACGTTGTGTTAAACCAGGTGGATATATTCTTATTTCTGGATTTTATCGAAAAACCGATCATCCCTTGATTAATACAAATATGGTGTATACGTCTGATTTAGAGCGTGAATGTGCTCAAAGAGGAATTACTATTATAAAGACTGAATGTACAAGCCATAAAATATTGCCAAGTCTTAGATTTACTGAATCTTTGTTTAGACACTATATGTTGCCGACATTACATATTGTTCAAGATTTACTAATGGGTTTCTCTCCTATTATTCGTCTGTTATTAAAACTATTTATGAGAAAATCAGGTGGCTTTTTACAAACTCTTTCTGAATGGTAT
>JALRHN010000187.1 GCA_023259575.1 Candidatus Kapaibacterium sp.
CTAGTTCTAGCATCTAGAATTCTATTAAATGAATATACTATATCTGCTGATGTGCATTCCCTTCCTTTACCATTTGGAAAACAAGGGTCATCATGAAATTTAATCCCTTTTCTTATATGATATATATATGATAATCCATCAGGAGAAACTTCCCAAGACTCTGCTATACAAGGCTGAAGCTTTAAATTTTCATCATATGTTAATAAGGTTTCATATATCTGGTCTGCTATATGATGAGATGTAGCATCGTTTACTCCTACTGGATCTAAAGATCGTAGTTCTGCCATTTCATTTGCCCGATAAATTCCCCCAGAATATTTGTCACCTTTCATCTTTTTTAAGACAGATTCTGAAGAATCTTGAGAATTTCCTCCACAAGAAATCAATAATAATGCTATGATGACCATTATCTTGTGGGTATACGATACTAAGCTTTGTATCATGTGAATATCCTGAAATAGTTGTTTTTAGATGCTGTGCTTTACAAACTTACATCTTGCTTCTAAATTGCAGAAGCATAATGAAAAAAAAGGATAGATCTATGTCAGATATATCCTTTCAAAACTATCGATATTTTATAGTTTATGATTCGGAAGACCCAGATTTTTTTACATAATCTGTTAGATAAAAGCCCTTGCCATTAAATACCAAACCAGAACCACTGATTTTTTTAATGACTTCCCCTTTTCCTTTTTCTTTATGTTCGCAAACTTGATCTAAACAATGCGTAAGTGGCTCTGATTTGATAGATTGCAAATGATCAAATACTTTACCACAAGTAATACATTGATATTCATAAATTGGCATAGTTAATCCACTTTTAGTAATAAACTGGCTGATTTAACGAAAATCATATCATTTTATTGATTATTTCATTTCATTTCTCTTATTTTTTTCGATTTATGACTGATCAACATATTCATATTGAGCCAATTGGTTTCTTTCACACAAATACCAAAGAGAAGCATAGGATTCCTCGTCAACCAGATAACGATTTGGGAATTCACGGTTATATTCAATTACATAGAGAGCATAATTTTGAACAAGCATTACAAGATCTTGACTCTTTTAGCCATATATGGATTATCTTTCAATTTCATCAATCTCATCAATGGAAACCTATGGTTTTGCCCCCAAGAGGCAAACAAAAAAGAGGAGTATTTGCTACTCGTTCTCCTTATCGTCCTAATCCAATTGGACTATCTGTTGTTTCAATAGTTTCTATACATGGTTTATGTATAGAAATTGCAGGAACAGACCTATTAGATGAAACGCCAATTCTAGATATAAAACCATATATTCCTTATGCGGATTGCATCTCTGATGCAAATTTTGGCTGGCTTGACACAATGGAAGAATCGCATCATATATATAATATTGGTGATAATTGTTTTGTAAAAGCTCAGGAAATTAAAGAAAAAGAGGGAGTAGATATTATCCTACATATAAAGCAATTATTGAGAGAATCTCCTTATCCACATCCTTATAGAAGAATCAAAAAAATTAATGAAGATATGTATGAATTAAGCATTAGAACATGGAGGGTGATGTATACTGTTCTTGAACAAGATGAGAGTATGATCATTACAATTGTATCAATAACACATTAAGAACTTTACTTTTTTGTAAATTCTTTGATATAATAAGTTTGCATCATTCCTTTGCCTTTAATATTCATTGGTTCTCTTGTATCAATTTCAAAAGGAATGATATAGTCTGTTTTTCCAGCACACTGTTGTGTTAATATATGTACAAAGTCTTGGCTAGCATGAATATAACCAGGCTCTGAATTGGTTTCCATTCTACTTGCAGTATTTACTGCATCTCCCCATAAATCATAAGAATATTTATTTTCACCAATAATTCCAGCAACAACATTTCCGCAATGAATACCAATTCTAAATCGTAGTGGAATCATCACATTCTTCACTTTAATTTCTCTTTGAACCTTCATCATCGACAAAGCAGCGTAAATTGTCATTAATGCATGATTTTCTACAGGTAATTGGGCCCCACATACAGCCATATAAGCATCGCCAATAGTCTTGATTTTTTCTAGCTTATATGTATTACTTATTTCATCAAAAGATGTAAATATAGAGTCCATTAAATCTAGTAATTCTTCAGGCTCTAAGGCTTCAGAAATCTCTGTAAAACCAGCTATATCAAGGAATAATACACAAACCCCTTTAAATCTATCAACTATTCTCTTTTCGCCATTTACTAATCGCTGAATGACAGAAGCAGGCAATATATTTTCTAATATTGCTGATCTTTCAGCAGCAATAATACGTTCATGTTCAAATTCTTTTTCTTGTAGTAATTTTGTTCTTTCTGTTTCTAACTCTTGAACCTGTTTTTTTACATCCGCATTAATTAGATCTTGAGCCATTTGGATATGCATTTTATAATGCATGAGGCTTTGTTTAAAATCTCCAGCATATTCCCATAAAGAACTTAAATCTTTATGTAGATACAGAATTTTATCTTTTAGATCATGTTCTTTGGCTATACTGAGTGCTTTATGCAAGTAAAATTTGGACTTTTCATAATCTTGTAAAGGTGCCTCAGCTTCATAGTATACTATCCCTAAATTGGAATAATTTTGAACCAATAAGGAAGCATGATTCATTTCTTCAGAAAGTGCTAAACTTTTAAGTGAATATTCTAGAGATAAAGAATAATCTTTTAATTTTAAATACATATGAGCCAGATTTGCCAATAAGGCAGTAAGAGGCTTTTTCTCATCAAGATTCTGAAATATAGCTATAGAACGTAGAATATATTCTAACCCTTTATCATGCTGATCAAAATTGCTATAGCATATACCGATATTACAGAGAATTTTTCCTTTTAATGGTTCATCATCGATGGTGTCTATGATACTTAATGCGGTTTTATAATAATCTAATGCAGACCCATATTCTAAAATTAAACTATATGCATTTCCCAAATATGAATAGCTATTCGCTGTTTCGTGTAAATCCCCTATTTCTTCGGCAATTCCTAATCCTTTTAAATGATAATCAATCGCTTTGGTTATCTCATTATTAGCAGCATAGGAAATTCCTAATTTATTACATAATTGTGCTGCTTTTTGCATCAAACCTTTTTTTTCAAAAATCGAGCCCCCTTTTCTTATATATTCAATCGATTGACGGAACATTGATAATTCAAAGGAAACTGTTCCTAATAATGCATATGATTCTGCAATTAGTAAGTCATCTTGAATATTTTGAGCATGTATAAGAGCTTTTTGAGAATAATCATATGCTAATTCAAAAGAAGCATTAATTGTTGCTTGTTCGGCAAGCACTAAATATTCTTTCGTCAATTCTAATTCAGAATGTTGTGCTTTCTCAATTGAATTGCTTAGTGATTCCATGATTATAGAGGCTATTAAATGAACGATGAAAAGTTAAGGTCTTGTACCCAAACGGATATTTGCATTCAAACCATGCTCATGAACTTTATATAAAAAGCTATTAATAATTAAGAGAGTAGAATCCAATGTATTGGATAATTTTCCATCATATATTAACTTATTTACAAAGCCATCTTTGGTTTTTATATCACTAATAACAGATCTAGTATCTGAAATCATTCCATTTGCTCCTGCTACAGCAGTATCGGTTTTAGCAATAAGTCTTTTTCCAGAATCAGCCAAGCTATCTAGCTTTACCAATAATGATTGAACTTTAGGTTCATTATTATTAATGGCAGCTCTAGCTTCTTTAGCCAAACCTTGGAGATCTTTTACCAAAGTTCTTAAGTTTTCTTTATTGTCCCCAACCATTGAATGTAAAGTAGCAACCATTTCATCAGCATTTTTAATCGTATTTTTTAATTGCTTTACAACTTTACCATCTGCTAATAATTCATTTGTTTGGCTAAGTATTGTATCTAATATTTTAACCAT
>JALRHN010000188.1 GCA_023259575.1 Candidatus Kapaibacterium sp.
AGGCATTATCTCAATTTACGACACCGATTATTATTGATGATGGATTTCAACATCGCGCAATTAAAAGAGATTGTAATATTGTTTTGCTACATTCTAGTGATATAGAAAATAATGTTTTCCCTTGGGGTACTTTAAGAGAATCTCTGAATGCTTTACAAAGGGCAGACATTATCATTTGTACTGATTCATTTCCTTTAGAAAAGATAGAACCATTTATCAAACATAAGCCTCTTATTTGCAAAAGTTCAGTTATTGTTGGAACTCTCTATCCTCTTGATGAATTACTAATATCTCATAAATCATATACTACTCTTCAGAAAAGTTCAGTTTATGCTTTATCAGGAATTGCACATCCAGGTAGATTCCACACATCAATTCAAGAAAAAGGATATAGCATAATAAAGAGTAAAGTTCTTAAAGACCATGTTTATTATACAGACACAGTAATTTTACAGATAATCAATGAGATGAAGCAATGTCAACTCGACACAATAATTACTACCGAAAAAGATGCAGTAAAACTCCATGCATATCTGTCAATTTTTGAACAGAATTCAATTCAATGTTTTGTATTACCTATTACTTTTGATATAATCGAAGGAAAAAGAGAGTTTTTACTTTCTTTACAAACACTTTTAGCTAGCAATATTTCAATTTCAGATATATAATTATGAATATAGCATTATCATTCTCAACAGGTTCAGAATCCTATTCGAATTATTCCACATGGCTTAATGAAGCGCATCCAGATATCAATATTATTCATTTGGATAAGTATTCAATAGAAGATATTGAACATATATTAAAAACATGTTCAGGAATTGTATTTACTGGTGGATCAGATATTAATCCTTCTTTTTATGGACAAATTGACAGGCTTAAAGATTGTACAGTAGATGATATCAGAGATGCCAGAGAAATGAAAATATTTGAAATATGTATGTCATTTCATATACCAATACTAGCAATTTGCAGAGGGGAACAAATTATCAATGTATTCTCTGGTGGAACGTTAATTGTAGACATTCCCAGTGATACACAATCACATATAGAACATAGATCTGTACAAGGAATAGATAGTATTCATGAAATTCTTATACAGCCAGGTTCATTATTAAGTAAAATTGTTAAAACTGATTCGATACAAGTAAATAGTTCACACCATCAAGCAGTTCAACAACTACCTCCTATGTTTACTGCATCAGCTCATTCTGAAGACGATATCATAGAAGCATTTGAATGGGCCGATCCAAATGGAAATTCATTCTTATTAGCAGTGCAGTGGCATCCAGAACGATTAGATTATTCTCACCCTTGTTCATTATCTATTGCTTCACATTTTCTAATGGAAGCCGAGTCTTATTCAATGTTGTTTCTCCCTTTATCCTGATTAATATTATGAAAAAGTATACTTTCTTCCTATGTATCGCTATACTATCTATCTTTTTTTTAATAAAAATATATGATATATCGAAACCTACGCATTCGGTTTTAGATGCTATGTCTATACAAGATAGAAATGAGTATATGCATATGTTATTGGCAGATCCAGCAACGGGACAAATTCCCAAAGGAATTAGATCTGCAGAATTAGAATTTGCAAGTACTTTACCAAAAAGACAAATCATTCATGAAAATCCATATGCTAAGATTAATGCCACTGAGAATTGGTATTCTGCTGGCCCAGCCAATCTTGGAGGAAGAACTAGAGCCTTAGGAATAGATATAATGAATGATCAAATCATTTTAGCAGGCGGTGTATCCTCTGGAATGTTTAAAAGTACAAATCAGGGTTTATCGTGGAAGAAAACCTTTACAAATAAGCAATTACAAAGTGTTACATGTTTAGCTCAAGATATTAGACCAGGAAAAACACGAACATGGTATTGTGGATCTGGAGAATTCTATGGAAATTCTGCTTCATTAAATGGAGATGGATTATTTAGTACAACTGATAATGGAGATTCATGGCAACAAATAGCTGTTACAGCCACAAATACGCCCCAAACATGGGAAAGTCCTTATGAATATATTTACAATATAGCTATCGACCCATCTAATCTGAATCAAGATGAAGTATATGTATCAACTGCTTTAGGTGGAATTTATAGAACAACCGATGGTGGCAAAAGCTTTAAAGCTGCATTAGGTGGGTCTGGAAATAATTATTCATTATTTACAGATGTAAAAGTTAGTCCAAAAGGAATAGTATATGCTTGTATGAGTACTATAGCAGGAGGAGGAGGAATTTCATCAACAAAAGGTATTTGGAGATCTATCGATGGAGTCAATTGGACTAATATTACTCCTCCAAATTTTCCAACACAAACCTATAGAATGATCATAGATATTAATCCAATCGATGAAAATCAAGTTCTCATTTTTGGGCATACTCCCAATTCTGGAAAAAAGACAGTGAACTTTAGAGGAGATATTGAATGGAATAGTTTATGGAAATATACTTTCATCAGTGGAGATGGAAAAGCAAGCGGAGGAATATGGGAAAATAGATCAGATAATTTACCTGCTTTAGGTGGTGAATTTGGTGATTTAATTGTTCAGCAAGGTTATGATCTTGTTCTTAAATATCATCCTATTGATACAAATATTGTATTTATTGGTGGCACAAATCTATATCGATCTACTCAAGCGTTTAGAAATTCATCAGCAATTTCTTGGATTGGAGGATATATGCCTTATACAAAAAGACCATATTTCGAAACTTATCCTCAACATCATCCAGATCAGCATGCTTTATGTTTTTTTCCAAATAATCCAAATAAAGCACTATCTGCAAATGATGGTGGCATTCAAAAAACAGACAATTGTCTTCAAGATAGTGTTATGTGGACAAGTTGTAATTATTCATATATAACCTCTCAATTTTATACAGTAGCCATAGACCATGCGACGCCGAATAATCCCGTGATTATTGGTGGAACACAAGACAATGGAACATATATGACAACAGGTTCATTTCCATCAGATTTTTGGGAAATGAAATTAACATATGATGGAGCTTTTTGTGCTATCGAAGATAATCGAAAAAGTTATTATATGTCTGCTCAGCAAGGAAGAATTGCCAGAATGATTATCGATGATAAAGGTACTATCATTTCTAAAGGTAGAATAGACCCAGCAGGTGGAACAAATTATTTATTTATTAATCCATTCACTCTCGATAAAACCAATCAAAACATAATGTATGTAGCTGGAGGGCAGATACTATGGCGAAATAATAATCTTAAAGATATGCCAATGGGTGGCTGGGATTCTACATCAATACACTGGGATAGTTTGTCGAATACTCGTTTACCAGCAGGTGAGAGTATTAGCGCAGTTTCATCAACTAAAACTACAAATCATATCTTATATTATGGAACTAATAAAGGGAATCTCTACAAAATTATAGATGCTGATAAAGGCGACCCAATACCTATTGATATAACCGGTGGCAAATTTCCTGTAAATGCAAATATTCAGAATATTGCAATTGACCCAAGAGATGCAAATAAAGCACTCGTTGTGTTCAGTAATTACAATGTTTTAAGTATGTTTTATACCTCGAATGGTGGTGAGAATTGGACACCAGTCTCAGGGAATCTAGAAGAAAATCAAAGTGGGGGAGGAAGAGGTCCATCGTGTAGATGGGCACAAATTCTTCCTGTAAAGAACGGAACAATGTACTATGTAGGAACAAGTGTTGGTTTATTTTCAACATCTGTACTAGACAGTACATTAACATGTTGGGAGCAAGAAGGGTCAAATACTATTGGTAATTCCGTTGTTGTGATGCTTGATGCACGAGAACAAGAAGGCTATGTAGTGGCTGCCACACATGGATCTGGAGTTTATGCATCTTATATTACTGATGTACCAGTAAAAGCTAATTCACCAGAATTAATCT
>JALRHN010000189.1 GCA_023259575.1 Candidatus Kapaibacterium sp.
AAGATGGAATGGCATTGCCAATACAACAACAATTAGCTAAAGAGCATGGAATTACTGGATATCCAAGTGGGGTAATTAATAGAAAAACATATTCTATTAATGGCAAAAGTGGATATGGAATACATCCTTCTTCATGGACATCGATTATTGACACGAATTCAATGAAGCAGACAGCTCCGGTGGATATTCGTATTACTGAATGGAAAATAGATACCATTGCAAAAGAAATAAAAATTAGTGTCAAAGCAGAGTTTTTCGAAGATATTAATCGTCCTTTAGCATTCAATTGTGCAATAATAGAAGATGGGGTAACAGGGACAGGAAAATTATATGATCAATCAAATTATGTAAGCAATGCATCTGGTTATGAGGCTCATCCATATTATTATCAGCCATCTTCAATAACTAACTATTCTCATATTAATGTCTTAAGAGGATATGGGGCTGGTATAGCAGGCATAGCGGGAACATTACCAGAAACAGGAGTATTTTTTCAAGATACATATACCCATACATTTACAATCCCTTTAAGCACGATAAAAATATCAAATGTGTCAAATTGTTGGGTTGCGGCATGGGTACAAGAGACATCAAATGGTTATGAAATATTGAATGCAGTAAGTGCAGGAAAACAGCCTACAGCAAAATCTCAATATGTTTCAGTTGATATTAAATGTATGAATCCACCTGCTCAGATTTTACCGGGAACTGTCTATAAACAAACGATAAAACTTACTAATAAAAGAGAATTTCCAGTATCTGTATCTGTGTCTATCAAAGAAAATGAGAGTGTTATAACAGAAGATTGGAAATATAGCTTAAATCCAGCTGTAGTTGAAATTCCAGCTAAATCCTCTGCAACAGCAGAGTTACAAACAATAGCTGGAGCAGGAGTTGGAGCTGCTAATTATGTGATTTCTGCACTAGTTATTCCAAAGGATAATATTCGTGGTTTGCCAACATCAACAAGGACATCGGTAATATCAAAAGAGCAAAAAATTGTTTTAGTTAAATTTGATGCAACAGATAAAAGTGAAGTTTTATCAACCTATAATGATATTAAATCGAATGAAGTATTTAAAGATAGAATTGCAATTGTTTCATTAAATGATAGTAATTATTCTTCATTTGATTTTAGCGGTGCTGAGGCATTTATCATTGGTGAATCATATTCAAGTAGAACATCATTAATCTACGGAACATCGAAATTATTACCATTTATTGAATCCCATTTTAAAGCTGGTAAACCCATGTTAATGTGGTCGCCCATGAATTTATGGTTAGTTGCAGATAATTATCCTCCAATACTTTCAAACAATATTAAAAATGTATGGAATAAAACATTTGGCATTACAGGAGAGGAATATCCATGGCAGCCATTATTATGGGATATGACAAATCGTAAAGAAATTCCATTTGGCTTACAAGGAACAGGGAATTCCAAGATTACAAATGGTATATCATTTATGGTGAATGAGGAATTAAATGAACATAAATCTATATGGATTGATTGTATCAAGGTGTTGGATTCATCAATTGCTCAACCAATATTACATTTTAATAGTGATGTATTACAAGAACCACTCAATATTGCAGCTGTTAAAATTCAAAGTTCAACAGGTACAAGGGCGATATATCAGGGATTTCCTACAGAATGTGCAGGTTCTGGAGCATCAGGTTTAGCTATTAGACAAACTCTCTTGAGTAATTATTTATATTATTTATTGAATCTATCTTCTTTGTCAGATAATGCTCTAAATCCTTTACATACAAAGGTTTACCCAAACCCAGCTAATCATACACTAACAATTTCTTCAGAAAACAACACAAATGATACTAAGTGGAATATCTATTCTGTGGATGGAATATTGATTGGTTCTGGAATCAGCAAAGTAAACTCATCATCTCTTTATGATTGTTCAACATTAAGTAATGGATCTTATTATTTGATAATGGATCAAAAAGGTATCAAAAGCTATATTCCATTTATTGTGCAACATTAAAGAAAAGAATATATCACTGAACAAAAGATATTGTCGTGAAATATAGTATACTCTATAATCTTGTCTGTTGTTTATGTGTTTGTGTTTATATACAAGCACAAATTCCACAAAAAGCATTGATAGGTTATTGGCATAATTGGAATATGACTGAAGCACCATATATTCAGTTAAATGCTTTAGATTCACGATATAATGTGATAGATTTTGCATTTGCTGTTCCACATGCTGGGACAGATTATCAGATGGAATTTATTCCAGAGATCATTTCACAAACAACATGTAAAAATTATATTGTCGCTCTACAAAATCAGGGAAAAAAGATAATTATAAGTATTGGTGGAGCAACCGCTCCAATATCTTTAGACAATATCAATGAGCGCAATACATTTATCACAACAATGAATGCGATAATAGATCAATATGGATTTGATGGAATTGATATTGATTTAGAAGGAAGTTCGGTAATGGTAAGTGGGGGAACGATTGCAAATCCAATTGATGAAAAAATTAATAATCTTATTTATGCAATTAAGCAGATAATGAAAGATTATTACACCAAGTATAATAAAAGTTTATTGTTGACAATGGCTCCAGAAACAGCATTCGTTCAAGGTGGAATGTCTGCTTTTGGGGGTATTTGGGGTGCATATTTGCCAGTAATACATGCATTAAGAGATTCTTTATCTGTATTGCATGTTCAATTATATAATAGTGGGAGTATGTATGGTATTGATGGCAATATTTATAACTCAGGAAATGCAGATTTTATTGTTGCAATGACAGAGGCTGTGATAAAAGGATTTTCTACATCAGGTGGATTTTTTACAGGTTTACCCGCACATAAAATAGCTGTTGGTTTACCAGCATGTCCTAATGCCGCTGGTAGTGGTTTTGTAGATACAGCTACTGTAAATAAAGCTATGAAATACTTATTAGGTATAGGCCCCAAACCTGGAAGTTATACACTTGTACAAAGTGGTGGTTATCCAACTTTACGAGGAATGATGACTTGGTCTATGAACTGGGATGCTGTCAATACTTGTGCTTCAACCTATCAATTTGCAGAAAACTTTGAAAAAATATATGGATCAAATTCTGCTTTATCAATCAGTTGTACTGTTAATCCTGTTATTCTATGCGAAAAAGAATCAATTTCAATCCCATTCACTGTCAGTGGAAACTTTATAGCAGGTAATGTATTTACAGCTCAGTTATCTGATAATCAAGGTTCTTTTACCAATTCATTATCAATAGGATCTGTTACAGGAATTAGCTCTGGATCAATATTGTGTAGAATACCTTCTGGAATAAGCGGTAATGGCTATAGAATTCGAATCGTAAGTAGTAATCCTGTATATAGTGGTAATAATAATGGTTCTAATATTACTATACATTCTTTACCTAATCCATATATAAATGGATCTTTTAGTGTTTGCCAAGCTTCCGGAACAGTCGTCTATTCCGTTCCTATGGTTTCTGGGCATCAATATGAGTGGTCGCAAATAAAGAAAGGAGACATAATAGGAGGCAATACAAGTAATACGCTATCAGTTCAATGGAAAAGTCCAGGAATAGATACAATCAGAGTAAAACAGTTAAACCCTTTAACAGGATGTAGTAAAGATACAAGCTTAATAATAACGATTCTGGATATACCTCAGCCTTATATTAATGGCAGACAAAGCATATGTGAGCAATCAATAATTGAGTATAGTGTACCTAAAGTAATAGGACATCAATATGAGTGGTTGCAGTTAAAGAAGGGAGATATAATAGGAAGTAATACAAGTAAT
>JALRHN010000018.1 GCA_023259575.1 Candidatus Kapaibacterium sp.
TCATTTCTATCAAATCTATGATTCCTGAAAAATCATCAGAGCTACCTACCGGTATATATAATGGTATCGGATTAGCATGCAATATTTCTCTTATTGATTCTAGTGCTTTGTAAAAATCAGCACCAATGCGATCCATCTTATTTATATATACTATTCTAGGAACTTTAAATTGATCAGCTTGTCGCCAAACTGTCTCAGATTGAGGTTCTACTCCAGCTACTGCACAAAACACTGCAACCGCACCATCTAGAACTCTCAAAGATCTTTGAACTTCTGCTGTAAAATCAACATGTCCGGGCGTATCTATAATATTTATCTGATGCCCTTGCCAATAGCAAGTAGTTGCAGCCGATGTTATTGTGATTCCTCTCTCTCTTTCTTGGTCCATATAATCCATAAAAGCAGTGCCTTCATGAACTTCCCCCATTTTATGAAGGGAACCTGTATAGAAAAGAATACGCTCGGTAGTTGTTGTTTTGCCAGCATCAATATGAGCTATAATGCCTATATTTCTATATTTTTCCAGCTCTATTGTGCGCGACATAGTTTACAGCGCTACCAGGGTTAAATTGACAAAGAACAAAAATTTCTTACCACTTAAAATGTGCAAATGCCTTATTAGCTTCTGCCATTCTATGCACATCATCACGCTTTTTCACTGAACTTCCTTCGCCATTAGCAGCTGCTAATAATTCAGAAGCTAGTTTTTGAGCCATTGTTTTATCACGACGCTCTGAAGCATATTGCTTTAACCAACGAATTGCTAATGCAAAACGGCGATCTTCCCTAACTTCAACAGGTACTTGATATGTAGCACCACCAACACGACGTGAACGAACTTCTATAGCAGGAGAAACATTACCTAAAGCTTTGCGGAAAATCTCGACAGGATCTGTCTTTGATTTCTGCTCTACTATATCAAAAGCATTGTAAACTAAATTGCGAGCAGTGTTCTTTTTACCTTGAATCATCACTTTATTAATGAATCTAGATACCATCACATCGTTAAAACGTGAATCAGGCACTGCATATCGTTTTTCTGCTCTTTTCTTTCTCATACTCTATCTCTTTTTCTCTTCTTTTCTTAAATTATTTTTTCTTAGCTGTTGCAGCTTTTACTCGCTTTGCACCATACTTAGAACGTGCCTGCTTGCGATCTTTAACACCTTGAGTATCCGCTGCACCACGAACGATGTGATAACGAACACCTGGTAAATCTTTAACACGTCCACCACGAATCAATACAATTGAGTGCTCCTGAAGATTATGACCTTCACCCGGAATATATGCAATCACTTCAAATTGATTTGTTAAACGAACCTTCGCTACTTTACGTAATGCTGAATTCGGTTTTTTTGGTGTAGTCGTATATACACGAGTACAGACCCCACGTCTTTGGGGGCAACTTGCAAGAGCTGGAGACTTGCTTTTCTCTACCAGCTTCTGGCGTCCTTTACGAACAAGTTGACTAATTGTAGGCACTTAATTTTCCTGTATATATCTCGTTTTACTTTTTTGCTGTCGTTGACAGAGCTTGCAAAACTAAGAAAAAAGTTATTCACATCCAAAATATATTTTAATTTCTTCCTTCAGCACGCTTAGCTTGATATGCTTTTACCATTTCTTCTTGTACATTTTTAGGTACTGGAGCATATCTTAAGAATTCCATTGAGAATTCCCCTTTGCCTTGAGTTACTGAACGAATATCGGTAGAATACCCGAACATTTCGCTTAGCGGAACTTCAGATTCTACAACAACATACCCTGCGTCCATTGTAGTACCAACAATAACACCGCGTCTTTGATTGATTTGGCCGATACATACGCCTTGGAATTCTTCAGGGACACTTACTTCCAATTTCATAATTGGTTCTAGAATGATTGGTTTAGCTTTCATATATGCTTCACGGAAAGCAGATATTGAAGCTACTTTAAATGCCATTTCTGAAGAGTCAACAGGGTGATCAGCACCATCATTAATCGTTACACGAACGCCAACAACTGGTTGACCAATCAATGAACCTTCACGAATTACTTCGCGGAATCCTTTGTCACAAGCTGGAATAAATTCTCTTGGAATTACACCACCTACAATATCATCTACGAATTCATAATTTTCAATTGCATCTGTTGGCAATGGTTCGATAAATCCACCTACTCTAGCAAATTGTCCAGAGCCACCAGTTTGTTTTTTGTGAGTATAATTGAAATCTGCTCTTTGTGTCATTGCTTCACGGAATGCCACTTTAGGACGTCCAACATTTACTTCACAATTATATTCACGCTTAATTCTTTCTATATAAATTTCAAGGTGAAGCTCGCCCATTCCTTTGATAATTGTTTCGCCACTTTCTTCATCGCGGTATACTTGGAATGTTGGATCTTCTTTTGTAAAACGGTTTAGCGCTTTTGAAAAATTTACTTGACCAGATTTTTCTTTTGGGCTAACTGCCAATTCGATAACTGGTTCTGGAACAAACATAGATGTCATTGTAACATTTACGCTTCCATCAGTAAATGTATCACCGCTTGCGCAATCGATACCAAATAATGCAACTATTTGTCCTGGACCAACCTCTTCGATATCATGCATTTGATCTGCATGCATCCTTACAAGTCTAGGAACTTTAACGCGCTTACCATTAGACATATTAGTGATCATATCACCTTTTTTAATGCCACCTTGATATACACGCATATATGTTAACTGACCAAATCTTCCATCTTCTAATTTGAAAGCAAGGCCTACAAATGGTTTGTTGATATCTGAATCTAATTCTACTTTCGCTTCATTATTATTTTGATCTAAACCTTCATTCTTAATTTCAGAAGGTGAAGGTAAAAAATATCCTACTGCATCTAATAATGTTTGAATACCTTTGTTTTTCTTAGCAGACCCAACATATAAAGGTGTGATTTTTAGATTTATAGTTTCACGACGAATAACTGGCATTAAATCTTCTAATGTAACTGGTTCTTCCATAAGGAATTTTTCTGCAATTACATCATCATAATCAGCCATAGTTTCTACTAATTTGTGGCGACGCTGATTTGCTTCTTCTAAATATTGTGAAGGAATTTCTTCTTCACGAATATGCTCTCCATTATCACCATCAAAATATACTGCTTTCATCTTTAATAAATCTACAACACCTTCAAAACGATCTTCCAATCCCATGGCAAATGTCATGATTACTGGACGATGATGAAGTTTTTCTGCTAATTGCTCTGCAACTCTGTCAGGATTTGAACCAGAACGATCTATTTTATTGATAAATGCAAGTCTTGGAACATTATATCGACGCATTTGGCGGTCTACTGTAATTGATTGGCTTTGTACACCAGCTACGCCGCAAAGAACCAATACAGCACCATCTAATACTCTTAATGCACGCTCTACTTCTACAGTAAAATCAACGTGGCCTGGAGTATCAATAAGATTAACTTCAAAATCCTTCCATGTACAATATGTTGCTGCAGATTGAATCGTAATACCTTTCTCTCTTTCAAGATCCATAGAGTCCATCGTGGCTCCAACACCAGACTTACCCTTTACTTCTTCAATCTTGTGGATTTTACCAGTATAAAATAAAATTCTTTCGCTTAATGTGGTTTTGCCCGAATCAATATGGGCTGAAATACCAATATTTCGTACTTTTAAGATTTCTGACATTGTTGTCTTAACCTAATGCATGTAAAAAGTTACTATTATCTAATGTTATTTTCACTTCTTAAGGCTTACCCGTGAAAGTGAAGACCACAAATTTAGAATATAGATAGTATAAAACAAAATTAAATCTTGATAAATCAAAATTTTACAGAGTTATCCACATCTATTCATTTGCTTATCTTCTTACTTTAACAATAGTTAAGTATGTTATTATTAGCAAAGTGTTAATAAGATGTGGACAAGTGAAATAGAGAGATTTTTATTTTACTAGAAATTTTCCATGAATTGTTTTCCCTTTATGCTCTACTGTGAAGATATATACTCCCCTTTCTAATGTATCAGCCTGCAGATATTTGATTACCAGCGTATTATATCCTGGATTTGCTTTATTTTTTGGGTCTATTTCAATCAAAAGATTATCAGAATATATCAATTTACCAGTAGTAGTATATATGGTTAGCAATGCCATTTCACCTTCATTTACCATAGCGGGAAGTGGAAACATCAATTCTTGAGTTTGATGTAAGATATATGGATTGGGATATACCACTTGATTAGGTTTAACTGCAATTCCTTTACTAAGTACTGCATTGGAGCAATTTTGCATTCCTTTGGTATCAAAATTCCAATAATATCCTGTGGAACTTATTGGATTTTGTGTGATTTGTTTAGAAACTGAAAAAACTAATGAATTTTGATTTGTGGATAGATTGTAAAATGGATTTGGTGATACAATTGAGCACATAAAATCTGCTGTATCTGCAATGGTCTGATTATTAGGCAATACACAAGTAAACAATCTAAATTCATAAGGATAGATAGATTGTGAAAACAGTAATGATGGATTTGCAGAATCAGTAATTGCTTTCATTTCAGGTAAATCTTCTGCATCCATAAATTTGTTAGCGTCAGATATTCCATATGATTTTGAACCAGTATGATACATCCATTGAGACAGTTCACACCAAATATCATTAAGTGAACTACTTTTAGTATTTAATGAAAGTTCTAAAGCCCTAAAAGGTAAATCCCCTTTTCCTATATTATCCCACATTTCTTTAGAAGCAGATATTCCAAATTTGTGATGAAGAAATTCAAAGAAAATACCCCAACCATAGCCAGTATATATGTCACTGGAGCCTCTTCTCCCAAATCTATATTCTTGTGGATTTGTAAACAATGATTTTGCATAGTATATATAGTCTTTTACAGCCGGATATTGTAAATATTCCATCCAAGTACTATACATCTCATATATTGCTAAATCAAAACCTTTATCATTAACTCCATAACATCCAAATTGAATTGCATGATGAAATTCATGTGCTGCGGTAATTTTTAAAGCATCAATACCAGAGGTATTATAAATTTTGTTACCATTAGCACCTAAGCCATAATTATTATCAATTGATATGAAAGAAGTTGCTTTTGGCTGGCTATTTGTACTTGCTACCCTTGTTTCTTGTTCAGTTAAACCATAATATCCCATTTCTTTCATATTCCGCACATAAATATCATATGCTTCAGATCCACCACCATTTTGATCACTTGGTGGGGCAGGATATCCCAAAGTATTAACTTCATAAGAATATACTTCATCAAAATAGTAGCAAACAGAATCAATATAATCAGGTATGGAATTATGATTTTTATCCGTAGAGTCTACTCGATCATTTCCATATTTGGTATAATGGATAAGAAATTTTCCACTAGGTGAGACGATTGTGTTCTCTTCTGGACTTATAACTGGCCTGCTAGCCAGTATTGATTCCCCTTTAGCCCATATAGCCTGAAAATCTTTGTATGAAGCTGATTCAAATGTTCCACATTTATGTTCTTGAGCATTACTATATGTACATGAACACATAATAATAGATATAAGAACACCTATACAGTGATATTTGATTGAAGATGTACTTGTTTTCATTTAGAAAGTATATAAAATCATCTAAACATTTCTTTTATCATACCCCAAGTGCGACGTATTCCACTGATACTATGCGCAACACTTACTGAATTTGAAACTGATGAAGAATTATCATATCCTATTGCCCTTAATCTATAAGAATACACATTCCCAACAATTTGCTGTTTATCACCTTTCATTAATGCATCTTCATCTACAAAACGATAAGAATACATTTGTCCACGAGCATCAATTGTAGCTATATTACGATATAATTGATCCCCAGATGCACGTTCTACTTCATAATGATGAATACCTTTTTCTGCTGAAGCACGCCATTCTATAATAATAACCTTACCATCAGACTTAGCAGTTAAGTATTCTAATGCTGTTTCTGCAGCATATGCCGTATACATTATACAGCACGACAATATGATATAAAGAAGATTTTTCATTGCGCACAAACTTAGTGTAAGAATATATTCAACACAAGTAAAAAAACATATACTGCTGTTTCTTGTTATTTAATTCCTCTAAAAGAATCCCACTTTTTCTCTATGGATTCTGGTCCTTTACACCATATAGTATAAGAATCAAGATTTTGTTTATGAATATCATTGGTTAACATATCCATTTGATTTGTAAGCATTTCTGTAAAATAGGATGTCCATTCAGATGATTTCTCTTTATGTTCCCAATGCAATAATTCTGGTTTTCCTACACTAATATAACTTTCCGGTTTTTGCTCTTGTAAAAAGTCATAACGAATAGCAATAGGGGCAAAGTAAGCTGTTTTCAATAATTTTAATAGTGTTGCTTGGCCAGAAAACAAAGAAATTGGTCGTATATCTTGATGAACTAATTCTCCTTGAGGAAAAATCCATAAGGTTTTATTAGAATTTTGCAATAAATCAGCGGCATAATGTAAGCTTTGTAATGCAGATTTGGCGTTTTGTCTATGAACAGAGAACATACCAACTTTTGTAAAAAACATATACTTTTTTAACTGTTTTTCTTCCATCATACCATAAGATTCTAAATGCAGATATGAATTAGATAATGCTATAGCAATGGCAGCATCCCACCAGCCACCATGTGAACTATATAAGATTAATGGAATTTCGGAATTAATACTAGAATTTGACATCCATTGTGAAAGATATTCTTGACCCGATATTCCACATTGAAAGAATTGGTTTTTCACAGATCTAAAAAAATATTTTCCTAAAATGGATCGCCATAAGGCTGATGGTTTTGCTTTTATCATAACTTGTAGAAATACCTAAAATTCTGTCTGCCTTTTTTACTAAATTAACATTCAAATATGCATTGTCATCTATGTATTCGGATTTGTTCTACCTATTCCTTTTCTTTTGAAGTGATTTTTCAATGAATATCAAGAATATAAAGCCCATATTGTTACATGGCATACTCAGTATATTCATACTAGTTTTATATAGTATCCTTTTGTATTCTTGTACAAATCCATTTGCACCAAAATTATCAGACAAGCCAATAAATGCTGGAATGTATGGAGATCAAAGAACTGTAGAAGGTGTTTTTCAAAATTTTAAGACATCGTATTTATACAAAGATACGATTGCTTATGGTAGATTATTAAGTCCTGATTTTGTTTTTATTTATAGAAATTACGATAAAGGTGTAGATGCATCATGGGGAAGAGATCAAGATATGATTTCTACAGCTGGACTTTTCAATGCATCCCAAGCATTAGAACTGGTATGGAATGATATTATCGTTTCTTCGGGTGATAGTTCTTTAATGGATATATCGCGGGGATTTAATCTTACAATTACTTTTAATCCTTCTGATATCATTCGTTTACAGGGAAGAGTGAATGTAAGAATCAGAAGAGATTCTACAGATATTTGGAGAATTATTAGATGGCGTGATGAATCAAATTACTGATGTACAATTAGCGAAATAGATACATTAATTTTAATTTCCATACTAAAAATGCAGCTTCATATACTATATTTTTACTCATTTTAGACACTCCAGAGCGTCTATCAATAAAAATAATTGGTATTTCTAGAATTCTTGCTCCGGCCTTCCATAATCTGAAATTCATCTCTATTTGAAATGCATACCCATTCGATTTTATATCAGAAAAATCTATCTTTTTTAGAATTGAAGCTTTAAAACATTTAAAGCCTCCTGTAGCATCTTTAATTGGCATTCCAGTAATAATTCTAGTATACATATTAGCAGAATAGCTAAGAATAAGCCTCCTCATTGGCCAATTAACAACATTAACACCTTCTGAATATCTAGAACCTATAACTAAGTCATAATCTTGTATTTTTTCTAGAAAACGAGGTATATCTTTAGGATCATGCGAGAAATCTGCATCCATTTCCATAATAGTATCATAACCCATTTTTAAAGCTAAGGTAAAACCTTCGCAATAAGCAGTACCCAAACCCATTTTTCCGGCTCTTTTCAATAGATGAATTCTATTGTCATGTTCCATAAGTTCCTGCACTCTTGCCCATGTTCCATCTGGAGAATTATCGTCAACAATTAAAATATGAACATCAGCAGCCTGTAAAACAGCCTGAATAATGTTGTCGATATTGTCCATCTCATTATAAGTAGGTATAACTACAATCGTTTTCACGATAATCTCTAGAAAGTGTAATAATTACATGATGATATTCTGTATTTTTTACAAAACATATGTTCATGTATGTTGATTATGCTTGGCCTTGTCCTCTGAATACTCTAATTACTGTTCTGATAATAATTTCGACATCTAATTGCAAAGACATGTTTTCAATATAATAAAAATCATGTTTAAGCCTATTAGTGATTTCTTCTAATGTTTCTTCATAATCTCGATAATGAACTTGATTCCATCCTGTAAGTCCTGGCCTTATTACAAGGCGTCTAAGATAATACGGTACATCTTTTTTAAATTTTTCTACAAAAAATGGTCTTTCTGGCCTTGGGCCAACTAAACTCATTTCACCTTTTAAGACATTCCAAAATTGTGGAATTTCATCTAAATGTGATTTTCTCAAAAATCTACCTAATCTGGTAACTCGAGGATCATTTACTGATGCCCATCTTGGCCCTTCGGCCTCTGCATCTGTTATCATTGATCTAAATTTATACATAGTAAATATTTTACCATTTTTGCCAACTCTAATTTGAGAAAAGAAAATTGGTCCTTTTGAATCTAGTTTTACCAAGATAGCAGTGATAAGTAAAAATGGTAATCCCAATAGAAGCACGATTGCACTAAAAACGATATCAAATGTCCTTTTGACAACTCTTTCCCATGTTTTTAATAGTTCGGGATTTATATCTATTAATGGCATTCCATGAATAGCCAATAATCTGGCTTGTCCGGTAAATATCTCATATAAATCTGGTTGTATTTTAACACCAATTCCTAGTTCTCTGCATTGCATCACAATATCTAATAACCATCTATGATCGGTTTGTTCCATCATAACGATAACATCGGATGGTGATTCTTTTGATAGGATTTGTTGAGCTTGATTAGAATAACCTAAAACAGGAAGTGTTGTTGATGGAACTATTCTTTTTTGCCAGTCTTTTAAGTCTGATTCTTGTGTTAAAATTACTCCTTGTGCTCTATATCCCCATGATGGATTTTGTGTCATGGTAATATATAAATCTGATATTTTATCAGGATTTCCCATTAAGATGGTTTCTACTTTAATGATTCCCTTTCTTCTTAATGCTCTTTGAAATACTCTAATGATAATTCGTGAAATAGATACTAGAATACAAAGGATTATGGCATATAATATAATTTTAAGACGAAATCCATGAAAATTAGCACTTGTAAAAAGTATGGCTAAAAAAACGAATAGACTCCCTAAAGCGATAGCTCTGATTACTGTAAATACTTCGGTAAATGGAGATCTTACAAACCAATTTCTATACAGCCCTGCCAACCAAAACATACAAATCCAATAAAGAATTGTTGCTGGAAGTATACTCAAAAAGATAGAATTCAGAATAGATTCATCGTATAAAGGAAAAGATATGCTGTAAAACCCTGTAAAAAATCCCAATTGTATGAATACTGGTAATGCTAAACCTATAGCAATTCCATCCCCAAACAATTGAAAAATTGCTGGGGTTGAACGTGCTGCCAAGGCTGCAAAACGTTTTTTTAATGATATAAATCCAGATCTATTCATATATCTATATTATGCAGTAGGCCTTTCCCAAACTGCTGATTGCTTTTTATGTATTGTATGAAGCCAAGCCATTATTAAGCTGATATGTAATCGTATAAAAATATAAGCACTATGGAAAGGTTTAAATGGAATGCCTATATTCCATGCTAAAGCACTAATACAAATTATTAGCCATAAGATAGCCGAACATAAACCAATAGTTGAAGATTTTACTACACTTATACTTGTTACAATCAAAACTAAGATACTAAAGAATGGTAAACACCATCTTAGCATTTTTCGTGACCACAAAAAAAATGAAATCAAACCATATGTAGGTAATAATAATCTTTTATAATACAATAGTGATGCAATTCCACATGCTGCAAAACGCTGCGCTTGAATATATTCCATCCCTTCGATAGATTTTCTTACTTCATACACTGATGCTTTTGTTTCTACAACTACTCTTTTTTTATCTGCTAATATCGATAGTAATGGAGTATAATCATCGCATACCGAATCATTAGGCAAAGGTTTTCTATATCTTCTACGTAATGCATAAAAATGTCCAAGGCTTGTAACCGTAGAAGCTAATTGAGATTCTCTGAGTCTTGTAAAATATTCTAAAGATCTATATGCTGATTGTTCTTTTTCAAGTGTTTCATGTTCATAGACATGACCATTAAACTCTATTGAATTTCCAAGAACAGCTCCTATTTCAGGATCTATAAATCTTGCACACATAGTTTGCAATGCATTGGGAACGATTCTACAATCTGCATCTATATGGACAATAATCTCCGATTGAGAATGTGCAATTAGGAATTCATTTACGCGATTTTTTCCTCTTCTTGATAAATCATACACATATAAAGAAGGATATTTTTTTTGTAATCCATAAAGTAATTCTACCGTACCATCATTAGAACCATCACTTCCAACATGTACTTGCATTTTTGGATACTGTTGTTTATAGATTGTTTCTATGGTTTCTTCTAAGGTATCTACTTCATTATATGCTGCTATCAAAACTGATATATCGGGTAATTGATCAGTTGAAATGTCTGAAATTGACGATTGAAAAAGCTGGTTTTTAAATATTCTAACAAGTAATTCTAATATCAGTGGATAGATAATAAAAGGGTAGAGTATTAATAAATAACAAAACAATATGAAGTAATCTTCTAAGAGCATGGTGATTTATCAGAAATCTTCAAATCGTAATGATATGTGTGCTATATGCACATTTTCTTTTCCTGTTTTTCTAAACTGATATGCTGCTTGAATATTAAATCCTCTTATTATTTCATAACCAATAGACATCTGAGTTTTAAATGTTTCAAGTACAATTCCTGCTAAAAAAGGAGCATCCATCGAATCATTTGGCCTTTTACAGTATAATGCATCTCCTCCATGATTAACAATTAATGTATCTTTTCCATTTATTGTTTCTACCTGATTTGCGCCATGCCTACGATAAGACAATAAGAATTGAATTGGATAACGATTACCATACCACAATGATCCAAACAGAGAAAGTTCATCGCTATTTGGAGCTAAAGATCCTGTAATAATTTGTCCATCACTTGTCATTGAATTTTGCACATTAAAATGCGAATAAGTATACGGATACACTTTGGCATATTCGGCGCCTAAGTTCCACGATGGAAATGCATATAATGCACCTACAGAATATGCTGCTTTATTTCCCCAATAATCTGTTCCAATTTTAGAAAAAATTAAATCGTCCAATAAATAAGATCCTTTTATAGATAGTCCTTTTACAGGTCTAATAGTAAAATCAAATCCCATGGCACTATTATCTCTGTCTCTTAAAGAATGTTCAACCGATTTTAAAAAACTTAATGGATTTAGATATCCAAGATCTAAGCTTCTATTTTGATAAATAACGCTTTCCCACAAGGCTATTTCGCCCCATTTTGGACGAAATGCTGCCCTATGCATTACCAATGTTTTTGATGGGAAATATTTATCAGAACCAGCTATAATTCCCATATTGGGGAATATCGCTTGTCCATTTGTATCGATTGCCAATGACATCAAAGATGCATATGTAAATCTATATTCAAATTGCTTAAAACGTGCTCCAGCAAAAACTGCATCTAGTGGCGGGGCATTTTGTCCTAAAAATTGATGATGTCTAAATCCAGCACCTAATAATCTAGATTCACGTCCGATTCCGATATAAAACCAATCATAATCATATCGTATATGTGATTCTGTAAAATCAAAATCACTATTCAGTACAGCAAATTTTATATTCTGTTTTAATCGTATATCTTCTAAAGCAAGTGTTCTATCTCCGCTAATTAAAGATCCATTTGTCACTTGCATAAAATAGCCAAATCGATTGCTTAATGTTCCATGTACTCTTATTCCAGCTTGAACAGAAAACATCGAGCTAGATTGTGTATCCAAAGATCTAAATGCAAGATCTGCAGATGCAAGTGGAACAGCATATACATTCACATTTTTTTCGTCTTGAAAATAAATGCCTTTTTCATAATCAGAAAATAATCCAGAGCTAAAAAATGACATAGTATCTTTTCGGGGCACATCGCTTGAAAAAACAGATGAATTAACTCTTAATTCTGGACAAATCTCTTGTTCGTATAATTCTAATGTCTGTTTTTCGGATACAGTTAATTGCGGAGTTGCACTACAAATAGATCTTAGCGCTTCGGCTACTTCACCCCTTTGTAATGGCAAAGATGATAAGGAGAAATGTTCTAAAAGCCCTTTTGCTTCGCAATGTTGCAAGAACATATATACAGGATGGGAAATAGGTATATGTTCTACTTGAGCTTTTGCATTTTTGGGATTGATACATATACCAATACTTATTATTATCGCCATAATAATAAGATGTTTTATACCTTGTTGAATAACAATCACTTTATGTTCTTTCCTTATCGTATAAATGCATAGTAAATAACATTTAATGTTGCAACTAATCCACCAATTGCAGTAATAAGAAAACTATAATATTGATATTCATATCCTGGAGGTCTTTGAGAAGGTGGCGCACAATATATTTCATCACCAGATTCAACAAATACGTCTTTTTTATCACCTTCCACCCATATTTTAGAGCGACCTTTGATAATTCTTGTTAGATCTTCATCAGCTCCTGCGGCATATCCACCCGCTTGTTGTATATACCAATCCATTGTTTTTCCAGCCACAAATGTTACATAGCCTGGATTATTAACTTGTCCATAAACATATACTCTTTGTGGATTTTGTGGAATAACGATAATATCTCCATCTTCAATCAATACATTATCTTTTTCTGAACCAGAAAATGCTTTTGTAAAATCGCATGCGACAGATGGTTTTCTGTACATAGAATGCATTAAATATCGCATTGTATCTTCAGCTTTTAGATCTGTAAATTGCATTCCCATCATTGCACGAAATCTTGGTTCATTTGATGCAGGTTCTTGTTGTTCGCGTCTGACAATATATGCTAATGGTAAATATGCCTTATCTGTAAATCCACCTGATTGCTGTACGATATCTTTTAATGTTGTTATTCCAGGCTTGATTGTATAGGCTCCAGGATTTTGTATTGCCCCTGTTAGCTCTGCCACACCTGTTTTAAATCCTGTTGCCGAAGTATTATTAGACCTCACAACCATTACAGCACCGGGCATAATATCTATATCTTGAGATAGAGTACCATCTGATTGAACATTTATCTTGGTTTGTTGTCCACCCTGATCAAGATATACTTCATTCACATTGGCATCTTCGGTTAATCCATAACCTAATTTTAATAATGTAGATGCTTTATCACCTTGTTTATAAGCAATTGTGATTGGCCTTCTAACGGCACCGGCAATTGCTATTGTAGCATAACCTGGTTTTTCGAATGGTACATATATTTGATCTCCTTCTCTAAGAGTTGGGTCATAATTATACTGCATATCTGTTATCGATTTTTCTAAATCTGCATTATTGGCGCTTCCATCTGCATGTAAAATGCTGATATTTCTTGCTACATAGGAGGGTAAATCTTCTCCTGCCGACATAGACCCAGCTTTTAATACTGACTTTTGGGCTTCTATTGCATTAAGTTCTTTAGACTGATCTATTTGCGCTGATGTTCCACCCATTGTATTTTGTATTGCCGATTTTGGTGGTTGATTGGCCAATCGTATAATTGTAGATACTCGCATTGAGGCAGGAACTGTGTATGTTCCTGGAAATCGTATATTCCCCTTGATACTTACATACAATGATCTGCTTTTTCTTAACATGACTGTTATTGTCGCCTGGGGATTCCTATTTTTCATCACTTTGATAATTGTATCTTTTGCTTGAGACAATGATTTGCCTAATAAAGAAACTTCACCAATTCTAGGAATTAAAACAGAGTTTTCTGGCGTAATTGAAATATATTGTTCGGTTGCATTTCCCGAAAGAATTTGAATTGATAAAACATCTCCGGGGCCAACTCTATATGATATTGGATCTACAATATTATCAGAAGGTAGTGTTTCTGTTCTTAATAATTCCGAACCAGAAGGTGCATTTTGCTGCATAAGCTTGGTCATATCAAAATCACTAGAAGATCCCATTACTTGTGATTCTGCCGTATATCCAATACATAGTAAAAGTATAAGGTTTAGTATACTTTTTTTGATTAAATGTTCTGTTAATCGAGTAATCATTGTTTATACAGGGAGTGTGATACAATTATCGATGCTATTCTTTCGGCTGCTTTTCCATCCCATAATGGGGGTATATGTCCAATTTTCCGTGGCTCATTCATCATCTGATGAAGTGCTTTATGAATAGACTCTGGAGATGGATCTATAAGAATATTTGTTCCTAAAGATACTGTAATTGGTCTTTCTGTGGTTGTTCGGGCTGTTATACATGGGATTCCAAGAACAGTTGTTTCTTCTTGAATTCCACCTGAATCTGTAAGCACAAAGTCTGCATTATTCATCAATGCAACAAAATTAATATATCCTTGTGGCGATATTAAGTGCAAAGCAGGGTGTGTTGTCAAAATATGCATTAAGCCATATTCTTGTAATTTCTGTTTGGTTCTTGGATGAACCGGAAACACTATTGCTTTTTGATGAGATAACTCTGCAAGAATGTGCATTAATGCTGATAATTGTTCTGGTTCATCTACATTACTGGGACGATGCATGGTTACCAATGCATATTCTTTTTTTTGTATGCCAATATCTTGTAAAATTGAAGAATTATGAACCATTGGCATTGCATAATGCAAAGAATCTATCATTGTATTTCCAACAAAGAATACTTTTTCCTTATCACAGCCTTGTTCAAGTAGTGTATGTGTGCCACTTTCTTCTGTTGTAAACCAATAATCACAAATTGAATCTGTGGCTATTCGATTAATTTCTTCGGGCATTTTTCTATCATAACTTCTTAATCCTGCCTCTACATGCGCTGTTGGAATTCCTAATTTTACAGCAGTTAATGCGCATGCTATTGTAGAATTTACATCCCCAACTACAATTACCAAATCTGGTTGTAAGTGCAAGCATGTTTTTTCAAATTCTACCATTATTCTGGCTGTTTGTTCTGCATGTGATCCACCGCCTATACCAAGGAATACAGTAGGTGCAGGCATTGCTAAATCTGTAAAAAATGCATCACTCATAGCTGCATCATAATGCTGGCCAGTATGCACAATACAATGCTCGAATTCTGGAGAATATTGTTGAAAAGCTCGGTGTATCGGAGCTACTTTCATAAAATTGGGTCGGGCACCCACAACTGATAGTATTCTTTTCATGTATATTCTCTTAAGATCCGCTGCCAAGAAGCACTACATTCTTTTTTGTGCCTTTTACCTTCTTACATGCATTTCTGGTATCTATAACTACTTTGCTATATTTTACTATCATGTCATAATCATAACAAGAGTGATCTGTAGTTATCACAACTATATCATAATTCTTTAATGTTTCTGCTGTAAGCAACTTTTCAGATTTTAATACTGTATTGTGCACTTGAACAGTTGGTATATATGGATCAAAATACTTTACATTTTTGATTCCATCTTGTATCATTAATTCTGCAACTTTTAATGCTGGAGAATGCCTTAAATCATCGACATCTCTTTTAAATGCCATTCCAAGTAATAATACTTTTGCTGTAGATAATGTAATCGGTTGGCGTGCTACTTCGCGTTCTATCATACTGCGAACATAAAATGGCATAGATTCATTTACTTCTGCTGCCAGAGTAATGAAATTTGTCTCAAAATCATATTCTCTTGCCATCCATGAAAGATAATATGGATCAATCAATATGCAATGTCCACCTATACCTGGCCCTGGGAAAAACGGCATGAAACCAAATGGTTTAGTTCCTGCTGCTTCTACAACTTCCCATATATTTACTCCAATTCTATCGCAAAGCTGGGCTAATTCATTCACTAAAGCAATATTAACGCTACGGAAAATATTCTCTAATAGTTTTTCCATTTCGGCTACATTTGGAGATGAAACTGGTATTACTTTACTAACAATTAATCCATGGGCTGCACATGCCAAAGTGGTACACCATTTTGTGACACCTCCCGCAACAATTGGTGTATTACCTGTATGCCATGTTGTATTTCCTGGATCTATTCTTTCTGGAGAAAATGCCAAGAAATACTCTTTACCAAGAATTAATCCCTTTTTTTCTAATATAGGCTGTACATATTTGGTTGTTGTACCCGGAAATGTAGTACTTTTTAATATTATAAGCTGTCCAAAACGTAAGGAATCAGCTACTGCCTCTGCAGATTGAATGATATATGATATATCTGGATCTTTATTTGGAGTAAATGGCGTAGGTACACATATATATATAACATCGCATTCTGCCAATCGACTAAAGTCTGTAGTAGGTTGTAAATTTTGTCCTGCTACTACAGAAGCTACCAAACTGGAATCTATATCCATGATATAATTTCCACCAGATTGAAGTATGTCAATTTTCTTTTTATCTATATCAAAGCCAATTGTAGAAATTCCCAATTTTGCATACTCAACAGCTATTGGCAATCCTACATAGCCAAGCCCAATAACTCCAACTGTTATAGTATGATTATTGATAGATTCTAGAAATTGTTCAGTAGAAAATTTCTGCGATTGTTTTTTTATATTCTTCGCCATAATATCCAAAGATGTATGTTCTAAGTGTTAATTTCTTTATTGCTGATACTGCTTTTTATAATATTCTAGATATTCTCCATTTACTATATGGGAACACCATTCCGGATGCGATACATACCATTCTACTGTTTGCTTTAGCCCATCCTTAAATGTAATTGTTGGCTGCCAACCTAATTCTCTTAGGGCTTTAGAAGCATCTATTGCATAACGTTGGTCATGTCCTGGACGATCCTTAACATAAGAAATCAATGATTCCGGTTTATTAAGCAGATTTAGTACCAATTTTACGACATCAATATTTGCATATTCACTATTACCACCAAAATTGTATACTTCACCAGATTTTCCATATTGATATGCCTTCCATACCCCTTTGCAATGATCCAAAACATGAATCCAATCTCTTATTTGTAAACCATTTCCATAAACTGGTAATAGTTTGTCTGATTGTGCATGTAAAATCATAAGTGGTATTAGCTTTTCTGGAAATTGCATTGGTCCATAATTATTAGAACATCGGGTTATAACCGTATGCATTCCATATGTATGATGAAATGCCCTAACAAAACAATCTGCCGATGCTTTTGCAGCAGAATATGGAGAATTTGGAGATAATGGTGTGTCTTCTGTAAACTTATCTTCTGGATTACTACTCAATGAGCCATATACTTCATCAGTTGAAACTTGTACATATTTTTGTAATCCACAATTTTTTGCTACTGTTAATAAAGATAATGTTCCATTAATATTTGTATCTATAAATGGCTTTGCATCAGCTATAGATCTATCTACATGTGACTCAGCAGCAAAATTAATTATTCCCTCTATCTGATAGTCTGTACATATCTTGCTTATCAAATCCTTATCTTCTATTGAGCCATGAACAAAAATATGATTCGGATTATCTTGAATGTCTTCTAAATTTTCAAGATTACCAGCATATGTTAATGCATCCAGATTGATTATTCTTAGCAAATCAGGATATTCTTTTAGCAGATAATGAATAAAATTACTGCCTATAAATCCTGCTCCGCCAGTAACAAGAATCGTTCTTTTTATTGTTTCAGACATCTGGTCTTACTATTTTGATTTATAATGGTCAAAAATACGCAATGAAGACGCCGTGACAAAACAAGTGTCTGTTTTTACACCTAAATTGCATATTATTAAAATCTGTTAGACGCATTCAAATGGAACTTAGCGTACTGTTTTAAGCGTTTTTTGTTGTTTAATGTATTGTGTTTTCTTCCTTAAATTTTATACTCTTTTACCATGAAAGTACTAGTTGTCGGAAGTGGTTTTGGTGGATTAAGTGCTGCTATCAGACTTCAAGCCAATGGATATGATGTAACAATAATTGATAAATTAGATAAACCTGGTGGAAGAGCCTATACATACAAAAGAGATGGGTTTTCTTTTGATGCTGGACCAACTATCATTACTGCACCTTGGTTAATCCATGAATTGTTTGAAATTGCCGGAAAAAAAACGTCTGACTATGTGAATATTGTCCCTATTGACCCATTTTATAATGTCCGTTTTGAAGATGGTTCTGTTTTTAATTATAATGGTAATAAAGAGCATATACTTAAACAAATCAAAGAATTCAATCCTCCTGATGTAGATGGCTATCATCGATTTATAAAATTTGCTGAAAAGATCTTTAAAACTGGTTTTGATTTAATCGATAAGCCTTTTTCTAATTTTTCTTCTATGCTTAAAGTATTGCCAGATCTTATTGCTCTGCAATCTCATAGATCTGTTGCTGGACTTGTAAATAAATATATCAAAGATGATAGATTAAGACAAGTCTTTAGTTTTCATCCTCTTCTTGTTGGTGGCAATCCTTTTCAAACTACTTCTATTTATGCTCTCATTCATATCTTAGAACAACGCTGGGGTGTATGGTTTGCAATGGGAGGAACTGGTGCATTAGTAGATGGTTTAGCAAAGCTATTTACTGATTTAGGCGGATCTTTTATCTTTAATTCTGAAGTTTCAGAGATATGTATAGACAATAATACTGGCAAAGCCACTGGTGTAAAAACGGTTTCTGGTCACACTCATAATGCTGATATAATTATTAGTAATGCTGATATAGCTAATACATATAAGCATCTTATTCCATCAAAGTTCAGAAAGAAGAATACTGATAAGAGAATGGATAATATGCAATATTCAATGAGCCTTTTTGTTTTATACTTTGGTACAAATAAAAAGTATGATTCCATTGCTCATCATGAAATTCTTATGGGGCCAAGATATAAGGATTTAGTAACAGATATATTTAAGAATAAAGTATTATCCGATGATTTTTCTTTGTATTTACATAGGCCCACTGCTACTGACCCCTCTCTAGCACCAGAAAATTGTGATTGCTGGTATGTTTTGTCTCCAGTACCACATTTAGGTGGTAATATTGATTGGAATATAGAAGGTCCTAAATACAGAGATAAGATTGTTTCTTATTTAGAAGAACACTATATGCCTGACTTGTCAAAACACATTGTAAGCGAGCATTTTGTAACACCTCTACATTTTAGAGATACATTGAATAGTCATCTTGGTAGTGCTTTTTCAGTTGAACCTATATTAACACAATCTGCATGGTTCCGTCCTCATAATATCAGTGAAGATATCCCTAATCTATATTTTGCAGGTGCTGGAACACATCCTGGTGCAGGATTACCTGGAGTTATGAGTTCTGGTAAAATTGTAGCAAATATGATTTTAGAGAAATAGTACATACCTGTTTATATCGATATACATTTCTTAATCCTCAATAAAAAAGCCCTTCCGAATATCGGAAGGGCTTTTATTTTAGCTATATACTAACTATTACTTAGTAACAACAATTGATGTTGATTTTGTAAATAATTCATTAGCAATACGTACTTGGTAAGTACCACTTGGTAAATTACTTACATCAAAGTTCGCTGTATATCTATCTGCATTGAACATACCAGAAGTAATATCTGATACTTTTTGTCCTAATGCATTATATAATTCAATTGTCACAAATCCTTGAACAGGAACAATAAAGTTAACTGTTACATCACCATTAGCTGGGCTAGGATAAACTTCAATTGGATTAGTACCGCTAATAGAGCCTGCAATTTCTTTTGTGAATTG
>JALRHN010000190.1 GCA_023259575.1 Candidatus Kapaibacterium sp.
TCGAAAATGAATTATAGAGGGCATTATATTTAATATATATATCTGACTAATGTAATTACTTGCAAATTTAGTGTATTATAGATACTTTTTGTCTAAAATCATAAGATAGCTTTTGGATTGGTGCCATAAGGACAATGTCTGCAAATATTTCGGCAGCAATAACCTCTTTTTAAATGTTTGTTTTTTGTAAAGACAAGATTGTTCGTAAATGGATCTCTATAATAGTCTTTATCTTGCAAACAAGTTGAATCATGGATTTCTTTAATAATTTTATAATGTTTAGCTTCTTCTGATTGTATCATATATTATTGTGTTTTTGTTCTATACAGTATTGCTCTTATTGTAATTGCAATAATTATAATTGCTCCACCGAACATTGGTAATATTCCTATGCTTTCTCCCAAAAGCAAGAAAACCCATATAGGATTTAATATCGGTTCTAAAACTGGAATCAGAACAGCATCTAAAGCAGATACATGTTTAATTGCTTTAGAATAGAGTATATATGGAATCCCTAATTGAAAAACTCCTAGAACAATTAAAGCTATCACACTTTGTTGAGAAGGAATACCGCTGTCTATAAAAAATGGCAAGCCAATTATTCCTGTAAGAATATTGCCCAAAATGAGAGATTCTAGTGGTGATTCATCTTTTTGTTTTCTTAAACACAGCGCAAGCCAAGCAAAAGAAATACCAGCTAGGATTGCTATTACATTACCTAGTAATCCATCATGACTTAATTTTTCCATAAAAAACAAAGCCATGCCGCCAATTACAGTTAGAATGGTAATCCAGTCGATGGTTGTAATCTTCTCTTTTAAAAACCAAAAACTAAATAAAGCAACATAGATTGGCCCAGTATATAGTAATAAAATTGAATTTGCTGCGGTTGTTAATTTGTTTGCAATTACAAACAAAATAACAGTTAAAGCATAAGCTATTGCCCCCATGATCTGGATACTTGACCATGTAAATTTGGGCTTTTTTACATAAGCCCACATGATTAAAGCTGCTAAGATACTTCTTCCTCCAGCGATTGCTACTGGATGCCATTGTATATATTTAATTAAAAAGCCACCTTTGCTCCAAAGTATTGCCGTGCATATAAGTAAAATTGTTGCTTTAGATTTCGAACTCAAGTATTGCATAATTCTGTTGTGAATATATTTACATACCTCAATAAAGGTATTAGCTATTAAAAGGTGCTAAATTCATTATTTTGTGTACAAGATAATTGACTAAGCAATAAATGAAAAATAAAGAATGAAAAAAGTGAAAGTTTTGTTTGTAGGAGATATAGTTGGTGATCCTGGTATGGGTGCAATTCGACTTTTTCTCAAGAATTTTATAAAAAAATACGAAGCAGATATTGTTATCCTTAACGGTGAAAATATTTGCAATGGTAAAGGATTAACTGATAAAGAAGCTAGAGAATTATTTGAATTAGGAGCAGATGCAATTACCACAGGTAATCATATATGGGAAAACTGGCAGTCAAAACCATTGCTTGCAAATAATCCTATGGTAATTAGACCATATAATTACCCTCCAGGTAATGCTGGAAGAGGATATACATTTATTAATAAAACTGGGATTCCCACAATAGGTGTATTGCAATTACAAGGCCGTACATATATGCAAAGCATAGATTGTCCTTTTAGAGGGGCAGATTATGCATTGTCAAAAATAAAAGAGCAAACTAATATCGTTATTGTTGATTTTCATGCAGATGCAACAGCAGAGAAAGTATCTATGGGGTGGCATCTTGATGGTAGAGTATCTGCTGTCCTTGGAACACATACACATATACAAACCGCAGATGCTTGTATCTTACCTAAGGGAACTGCTTACATTACAGATGTTGGAATGACAGGTCCTTATGATTCAGTGTTAGGTATGAATAAAGAAGTTGCTCTTAAACGTTTGATTTTACAAACAGCACATAAATATGAAATGGCAGAAAATGATTCAAAGATATCAGGTGTGGTATTAGAAATTGATGCTGAATCTGGAAAGTCTGTATCAATAAGTCCTTTTATGTTCCCTGAAATGAGGAGAACTATTAATGAGTAATACTATGACTACGATTGTTCCTGGAGAAATTCCCCATAAAGATTTACATCAGATATTATTAAGTGGAGTTGCCCCTAGGCCCATAGCTTTAGTGTCTACAATTAGTAAAAATGGAATATGTAATCTATCACCATATAGCTTTTATAATTCATTCGCCTCAAAACCACCAATCATTGCTATCGGCCCAGCTATTAGTGCAGCTACCGGGAAAATAAAAGATACATATACAAATATTATCGAAACTGGGGAATGTAGTATCAATGCTGTTACTTTTTCAATGACAGAACAAATAAGCCTAGCTTCATGTGAATATGACAATACAATTGATGAATTTATTAAGTGTGGTCTCAACAAGCAAGACTCTATATTAATTAAAGCACCAAGAGTATTAGAATCTCCCTTTCAAATGGAATGTGTATTTCTAGAAACAAAGGAACTGGGAAGAGAAATTGGTGGAAATGGAAATATCATGCTCTTGGAAGTAAAAAGAATACATATATCAGATGATGTTATTGTAAATGGTAGTATTGACCCAGTTAAATTAGATTTGATTGCCAGAATGGGCTATGATTACTATTGCCGGGCAGATGCAAAATCAATTTTTCAAGTACATAAACCAAAATGGAATGGAATTGGATTTGACAATTTACCAGAAGATGTGTTAAAAAGTGAGATTCTTAGTGGAAGTGATCTTGCAATCTTAGCAGGTGTGAAAGAAATTCCACATAATACTGTTGAATCTAAAGAGAAAGCTTTGGAGATTCTTTCTCATGATGACGAAACTAACCAAGATATAAACCTTGGCTTGATTTTTGATTCTAAATCAAATGCCATTAGACATAACGGAATCAAAAAATTATTAAAGATGGGTTTTATTCATGAAGCCTGGTCTTTAATAAATAGATAACAGATAATATATATGAGTGAATTTGTTCATAATCGATAATCAATGTTTAGAAGATTATCCTTTATTAACTTTAGCTTAATTTTTTACTGTGGAAAATTATTTGGACCTATTAGGAATTTTTTCTTGCTAGGATTCAATGTTTTACCTATTTTAGTTCGTTGCATATAGCCCGTGCACAATGCTTGAATACTGTTTGTGTTACGTGTTATTACTTAAGTAATTGTATTTTAAAGACTTAGAAATATTACTTCCATCTTTGTTTTTTGAATGTACCTGCTTAAAAGTGTGAAAGCAACATTTAGATATTTCTTAATTGATGTATACTTATACATTTTGATTAACATTAAAAGTACTATACATAAATATTTTTTACCTTTTCTTACATTCTTCGGAGTTTCTTTATGAACCGAATGAAAAGATACTTTTTGTCGATAGGCATTGCATTAACCTGCATGCTTACGATATTTGGTTTTTCTCCCAAAGCGAATGCACAATATTGCATTCCAACCAATCCATCTGGTTGTGTGTATGCGGATTACATTCAAAGTTTTTCATTTGCTAACATAGCAAATAATAATAGCGGATGTAATAATCAAACAAATGGATATCAGTATTACAATACGTTAACAGCTAATACATTAGCTGGTTCTACGTATAACTATTCTATAACAATCACTCCATCTTATCCAGAAGGATTAGCTGCATGGGCTGATTTTAATGGTAATGGCGTATTTGAAACATCTGAAAGATTTTATGCATCTTCAGCAACACTTGCTGCTGGAACTACAGTTAC
>JALRHN010000191.1 GCA_023259575.1 Candidatus Kapaibacterium sp.
AAGTAGAGAGAGTATAACAAGAAGACACATCACAAAATTGGGTAAATAACTCATCATACCAAGCTGGAGTCATTGTAAGTTCTAAAACAGTATAAGAAATACTAAGATTTAAGCTAGACGTATTCTTGGCATTAACTTTCATGATAAGTTCTTCTTTATAATCCCAATCTGTTTCTATACTACTAGGAAAAAAAGAGAAACCTTGAGCAAATAATGATATGTTTGAACTAAGTATGATAACTAGAAAAATGGCTGCTATATTGAAATAATGTTTCATGGTATAAATGAATGATTATGAATTGATTTTTGTACAAATTAACACATTTTTAAATTGTCTGATATTTTCCAGGTAAATTTTAGCTACCTATCCACTTTAACTCTCATATATCATAATGAAAATTAGCGGCTTTACATTTGTCAGAAATGGCTTTAAACTTGGATATCCTGTTTTAGAATCCATACAAAGTTTATTAGATATTTGTGATGAAGTGATTATTGCAGTTGGAAATTCTGATGATGAAACTGAAGAACGTATTAGAAATTTGGGCAATCCAAAAATTACCATCATTTCAACAGTATGGGACGAAACATTGAGAGAAGGTGGAAAAATATTAGCACAGCAGACTGATATTGCTTTACAACATTGTACAGGCGATTGGCTTTTATATTTACAGGCGGATGAAGTTCTGCATGAAAAAGATTATGATATCATAAAAGAATATGCTCACAGATTTTTGCATAATTCAACTATAGAAGGTTTGCTTTTTTCCTACTATCATTTTTTTGGAAACTACAATTTTATTGGCTCTGGTAGACAATGGTACAGATCTGAAATTAGGATGATTAAGAATACTGATGGTGTCTTTTCTTGGAGAGATGCTCAAGGGTTTAGGACAAAAGATGAACATGGAACGAGAAAACTAAAAGTAGCTTCTATTCCTGCTTCTATTTATCATTATGGTTGGGTGAGAAACCCAATTGCATATCTTAAAAAGCAAGCAGCATTTCATAAATTATATCATGACGATACTTGGCTAAAAGAACATTTACCTACAAGTGAAGAATTTCCTTCCTGTTATCAATTGGATACTTTTACCGCTACTCATCCAAAAGTAATGTATAATAAAATTCAATCAGATCAACAATGGTGCGAACGTTTCAACCCAGCAATTAGAAAAAAAAGACCTATTATCGTTTTATTACTTGATACTATAGAAAAAATTACTGGATATAGAATTGGCGAATACAAAAATTATACTCTCTTAGATTAATTTTACTATTAAAGACATTCTATGGCTACCTGGTTAAGAAATATTTATAAACCGATTGCTCTTAAGTTCACACCATATTTCAGAAAAATCTCTTATGTGATACCTCAGCTTTTATTTAATCCTGTAAAAACAACATTACCATTAAATTTTAAGCCATATGCAAAGGTATTAATCATGCGCCATGATGCTCTTGGTGATATGATTGTTACACTTCCAATTTTTGGATTGATTAAACAATATTATCCCCAATTAGAAATCCATGTAGCTTGTACCCTTAATAATAAGGTATTAATTGAAAATAATCCCTATATAGATGTAATACATATTGTCCCAATTTCCTTAGCACAAAAGCCTTTAGTCCATATTCAGGATATTCTTACATTAAGAAAACAATCATTTGATATTATCATTAATTGTTTAACTAGTTCAAGTTCTCAGAATGGTGTATTGGTTAATTTAATTGCTACGAAAAACAGTATCAGAGTTTCAAGTTATGAAGGGGATCAATATTCTTGTTATTATAATGCTCAATCGCATAAATCTGCCGCTAAAATTAATATGTGGGAAAAAATGTTCGAGCTTATAACAGATTCGCTTGGAATTGATTCTCCACAAGAAGAATTAAGGAAGCCACAATTATTGATTGATTCTTCATATCAAATTTCTGCAACAAAAACATTACAAGAATTAGAATTATCTGATAAAGCTTTTATTATCATCAACTTATCGGTTCGTCAAAGTAAGAATGCATGTACTGTACAACAATATGAAACTCTAATTGCAGGGCTAAACAAGCTATCTATTCATGTATTACTATTGTGGATGCCGGCAGATAAAGCATTAAAAGATCAATTACTTCTCTGTAATTCACCTTATACTGTTGCTTATCCCGAGGGAAGACATTTATTTGAAGTTTGCGAAGTAATCAAAAAAGCACTGTGGGTTTTTACTCCAGATACAGGAATGATTCATATTGCCACAGCTGTTCATACTCCAGTTTTTGTAGTATATCAAGAAAAAGGGTCTTTAAAACAAGGAGAATGGTGGCCATATAAGGTTCCTTTTAATTATATAAATTCCCAAAAAGGAGATTTTATACGTGACATAGAACCCCTTGAAATCCTATCAAAAAGTATAGAATTTCATGAATCTATAGTATCACAAATCTCCCGTCCAAGGTCTTAAAACTAGCTCTTCTACACATAAAGTATTAGATTCATTCCTACTTAATTGTAATGCAGACACAACAGTCTGTGCGATTTCTTCGGGCTTCATCATTCTATGTTTATTCTGTTGTAAAAATTCTTTATCCCAAATCTCTGTTGCTGTGGCACCAGGTAATACATCAATCACACTAATTCCAAAAGGTCTAGCCTCAACTCTAAATGATTTCATCATTGCTAATGCGCCAGACTTTGTAGCAGCATATACAGATGATTGCGAAAAAATAGTTGTTGCTGCTATAGAATGTATTGTAACAACAAATGTTGGCTTATTCTCCTGTTTCATTAATGGAAATGCATGTTTTACTGAATAAAATAGTCCTAAAAGATTTGTTTGTATCATAGAATGGGCATCTTCTGATGTAATATCCCATAATGATGCAAATGAAGCAATGCCCGCATTATTGATAAGTATATCAATTCTTCCAAATCTCTCTTTTATGATGTTAATACATCTGATTATATCGGCTTCATGTTGAATAGAACCTTGTATATCTACTATTCTATCTTTGTACTGTTCTATTAATTCAATCGGCGCACCAGATCTTGAAAACATACATACATATGCATTATGTTGCAAACATAGTTCTGCCAAGGCAAGTCCAATTCCTTTGCTTGCACCTGTGATAAGAATAACAGCATTATTTAAATTCATATATATCCCAAGAATTCTAGTAATCAAGAATAAACACTTATTTTGCAATATATGTTGTTTTTCTAGATGTGCATTTCTTAAAGTATGAACTACTATGATTCTTTTTACTCCTGGGCCAGTTCCATTATCGGAAAAAGTAAAGTCATCATTAACAAATCTTTCATATCAATATTCTAAAGAATACTCTTTTGTTTTAGAAGAAATTGATACCTTATTGCATAGATTATTTAGTACTTCTCATCATATTATACCTTGCATTGGCTCAGGAACTTCAACAATTGAATTGGCGATGCAATGGTTACACAACAAAAATGAAACACAACTTATTTTAGTTAATGGCAGATTTTCAGAGCGATGGGTTGCAATGGCTGATTCGCTCACTATCACAAAACATGTATTGCAAGCACAATGGGGTGAATATGTATCAACTGAACAATTAGAAACATATTTACAGACAAATAAGCCACATTCAGTTTGGATTACTCATACAGAAACTTCAACAGGAATAACTTGTCCACTACAAGAATATATACATATAATTAAAACTTTGTCTCCAGACACATTGATTTGTATTGATGCAGTAAGTAGTATTATATGCGAAGAGATAAACATAGGCGAT
>JALRHN010000192.1:0-3489 GCA_023259575.1 Candidatus Kapaibacterium sp.
TGCTAGATGCTTTAGGATATGTCTATCTAATATTGCCGGACCAAATATTCCAATATTTCTCATGAAATGGGCCGATTCTTTTAATCCAAAACCTTTAATTCGAGAACATAATATGTCTCTTAAATCAAATGGAGAAGATTTATACGTATCAATAATTGACTCTATTTCAAAAAATTGGTCCCTGAGCAACTGTAAATTCTTGCTTTTCTGATTATGAAATCGAATATAATGCTCACGATTACCTAAAATCAATTCTGTGCTAAATCCATTAAGAAAAAAATCATCTTTTTTTAGGATTGAACACACTATATCAGCATGAATTGCTTTTGATTGAGGCGTTAAAATGCAATAACATGCTTCATAAAACCACTCGCTTTTCTCAATCTTTTTAAAATCAGATAATCTCTGTTGAATCTCAGTTAATCGCTCTGAGTATAATTGCTTATAATAAGAAGGGAATTCCATGTTGTCCATATCGATAAAACACGATTAATATTGTGTGAAAGCTATCATTTCTGTTTTGATTCGTAATTTGCATGAAACATATTTCATAAGCTAAAGAAACATTACTATTTGGATAATTTCTATTATGTCAACAGCAATTTTTATCGATTCTATGGGTATTGTTTTTAGGGCCTATCATGCCATGTCTAAAAGTGGATTCAAAGCTCCAAATGGCGAACCCACAGGTGCTGTATTCGGTTTTGTTAATATCATTACCGCATTATTAGAAAAAGAAAACCCAACATATATAGCTGCTGTTTTTGATACATCTGCTCCTACATTCAGACATGATAAATACGAATTATATAAGGCTAATCGACAAGAATTCCCAGAAGAATTAATTCCTCAAATGCCAAGAATTAAAGAATTTTTACAAGCGATTGGCATTCCAATTTTAGAGTTACCAGGTTTTGAAGCAGATGATATTATTGGAACCCTTGCTCATCATGCATCACAAAAAGGTTATGAAGTACGATGTTTAACTTCAGATAAAGATTATTTTCAATTGGTTAATGACCATGTCAAAATAATGCGTCCAGGAAAAGATAGCAGTGAATATGACATTTACGGCAAGGAAGAAGTAAAAGACAAAATGGGTGTATATCCCCATCAAATAATCGATTTCCTTGCATTAATTGGTGATTCATCAGATAATATTCCTGGTGTAAAAGGCATTGGAGAAAAAACTGCGCAACCTCTAATTGAAGCATATGGATCTGTTGAAGGAATCTATGAAAATTTACATGCTATCACCCGAGATACTGTCCGAAATAAGCTATCTGATGGTCGTGATTTAGCATTTTTATCCAAAGAATTGGTAACAATTCATACTGAAGTTCCTTTGCCTACTCATTTAGAAGACTGCAAGCCTATTATGGCTGATGCTGTGAAAGTTGATCAGTTATTATCATTGCTAAATTTTAATACATTAAGAAGAAAATGGGCAATGAAAACGTCGGGTACTGTAAATGCTCATTCTGTAGATGCTATTCAGGAAATAACACCAACATTATATGATACAGTAAAAAATAGGAAACATGATTATGTATTGGTAAAAGACAAATTATCTTTACAATTAATGATTCATGAGATAAAGAATGCATCATCTATTTGTTTCGACTTAGAAACTACATCCTTAGATACAATGAATTGCTCTATTGTAGGTTTTGCTTTAAGTGCAAAAGTATCAAAAGCATTTTTTGTACTTACTAAAGATGAAGACATGATAAGCGGAAATAATACTTTTTCTGAATCCTTATTTGATGAACCAAAAGAATCAGATAATCACAAACATATTCATGATCAAACATCACTAACAGCAAAAGAAGTTGCCCTAGCATTAAAACCAATATTAGAAGATCCTTCAAAAAAGAAGATTGCTCAAAATGGAAAATTTGATGCATTAATATTAAAACGTTATGGTGTGAATGTACACCCTTTATCATTCGATCCAATGTTAGCAAGTTATGTTTTGAATCCAGATAATCTTCATGGGATGAATGCTTTATCTAAACAATGGCTGAATTATGAATCTATACCAATAACTGCATTGATTGGCGATAAAAAGAATGGTTCAATGAGGGATGTAGAACCATTGAAATTAACCGAATATGCAGCAGAAGATGCTGATATAACTCTTGAATTGGCGCATGTACTAGAGCAAAAATTAGATCAAGAAGGTCTATTAGATTTTGCTACAAATATTGAATTTCCCTTAAGTGAAGTATTGGTAGATATGGAATTCAATGGAATTGCGATTGATACAAAGGGACTTGCAGAAATTTCCACACATATCAAGACCGAAGTACAAGCACTAAAAGAAAAGATTTATCATGAAGCTGGCATTTCAGATTTTAATATTGATTCTCCGAAACAAGTAGGAGAAATTTTGTTTGACAAATTACAGTTGCCCAAACCAAAAAAGACAAAAAATGGGTATAGTACTGATGTTAATGTATTGACAGAGTTATCTGAATCATTCCCAATTGCCGGCTATATTCTTGAACATCGTCAATTGCAAAAATTACAAAGTACATATGTTGAATCTTTACCCCGAATGGTAAATTCAAGAACTGGAAGAATTCATACAACATTTAATCAAACAATTGCAGGAACTGGAAGATTATCATCAGTTGAGCCCAATCTTCAAAATATACCTATTAGATCTGCCTTAGGTCGCTCAATCAGAAAAGCATTTGTACCAGCAAAAGGTAATTCTATGTTGTCTGCCGATTATTCTCAAGTGGAGTTAAGAGTAATGGCGCATGTATCAGGAGATGAAACCCTCATCCATGCTTTTCAGCAGGGATTAGATATTCATACAGCAACAGCGGCAGCACTATTTAATATAGATGTGCAGGATGTTCAAAGTGATAAAAGAAGAATTGCAAAAACCGTCAATTTTGGTATTATGTATGGTCAGGGAAGTTTTGGTTTAGCAAGACAATTGGGTATATCTAGGCATGAATCTAAACAGATTATTGAACAATATTTTGAACGCTATCCAAAAATAAAAGCATATATGGACCAAACAATCCAGCATGCTAAAACGAAAGGGTATGTAGAAACTTTAATGGGAAGAAGAAGATATTTCCCATTAATAGAAAGCAATAATCATAATATTCGGCAAGGTGCAGAAAGAGCCGCTATTAATATGCCTATTCAAGGTGCTGCTGCAGATATGATGAAATTAGCAATGATTAACATTCATAAAGAAATGAAAAAACAACATTTTTCCTCTTTAATGATGCTACAAATTCATGATGAATTACTTTTTGATGTTGTACCAGGCGAAGAAGAAGATTTGAAAAATCTTGTTAAACATATTATGGAACATGCTATGTCTTTAGGGAATGTGCCAATTTTAGTAGAGACAGGTTTTGGGTCAAATTGGGAAGAAGCTCATTAAAGTCTTATTCCATACCAAACTACTGATGGTAAAATTCTGATACAAGGCATAGGAAGTTTTATCATTTGAAGTGTTGT
>JALRHN010000192.1:3527-3767 GCA_023259575.1 Candidatus Kapaibacterium sp.
TAAAGAAAGCCATAATTCATGATTACCGGCCCCAGCTCTATCTATATTTTTTACGCTATGTCCAATTGCGACAGCAAGATATGGTGTCCAAGATGTTTGTAAATCTTTTGATAATAAAGAATGTACATTGATACTTAGCCAATGATATGTACTTGTATAATCATTTAGTACTGAATTATATTTGTCTACAGAATATTCCTTTGAGCGATTAAAACTGAATTTTAATCTGTAAATGTCTAA
>JALRHN010000193.1:0-1464 GCA_023259575.1 Candidatus Kapaibacterium sp.
ACTTGCTATTTCTTTTGAATTCATCCACTTGAGATATTTATGAAATTCTTTTTTTCTGTTTTTTCTTTCTTCTGTTGTACCATGCTATGTGAATTTGGATTATCCAATTCAATACATGCACAGGAAGTGTACTGGTCTCAAACTTCTAAGTTTCCATTTGATGCTGGCGCAGTAGTTCCTACAAATTGCATTCTTGTAGCAAAGAATGGTGCATATTTAGCAGGTACTAGTGATGGTGCAGGTATTTATAGATCAGTAGATACTGGCAAAACATGGACACAAAGCGCTGGTTCTTCTTGGTATTCGCATTGTCTTAGTTTTTGCATTACAAAAACTGGAAAAATTATTGCCGTCATGAATAGAACTATTGGTGGTATAGATTCAAGTTGGATGCTTGGATCCACTGATAATGGAGCAAAATTTGAAAAATTAGGTTATCCAAATATCAGAGCTGGTAAAATATATGCTTCTGAAGAAGGGCCTTTATATGTTGCTTCTGATTTAGGAATTTATAAGTCTACAGATGATGGTGCAACATGGTTTTCATCTAGCAAAGGATTGCCTAAAGGCGTTGCAAATGCTGTACAAAAACATACTACTGGATTATATGCAGCAATTGAAGGAGAAGGAATATTTAGATCTACAGATGATGGTGCAACATGGAAGGATGCAGACGCAGGGGTATATTTTTTGTCAACCAAAGATTTTGGAATTATGCCTGATGGTAGTTTAGCGGCTGGTTCACAATATGGTGCATTTAAAACTACTAATGGGATAGATTGGATTCCATACTTTGGAGATGGGCGTAGTATTATTCCGGTTTTATCTGTGATAGGCATCTCTGATGGGACTCTATTTGTTGGAGTAAATGGTGAAGGCGGCTATATATCAAAGGATAATGGGAAAACTTGGGCGCAAGTAATTACTGGTATGAAAAGTACTGTAATTAACTCATTAGCACTAGATTCCAATGGTAGATTATTGGCAGCCACTATAACTGGAGTATTTCGCTCTAATCCTTCACCAGTAGGTCTATTATCAACAAGTACAACTTCATTAGAATTTAATGAAGTTGAAGTTGGAAAAGAATCTATTTTACCTGTTATTCTTTCTAATGCTGGTGATTTGCCCGTATCAATTACTGGATACAAAATGAGTGGATCTGACTCTTTGGATTATTATGTAAAAAATTCACCTGGAAAAATTGTGATAGATCCTGGTAAAACCTTCACATTAGAAATTGTGTTTAAGCCAACAAAAGCAGGCAAAAGGTCTACAGATTTACAATGTACAACAATCAACAATGCAAGTTCTAGTAATCACATAGCTTTATCAGGAACTGGAACAATTACAATCAGTGAAGTTAATTTCCGCTTCGCTTACTACTGAAGACAGTGCCGGATTTGACATTGCCGGCAGCGCCACCCTGAGTTTATCAACGCCAAAATCAAACATGCAGGAAGT
>JALRHN010000193.1:1474-3729 GCA_023259575.1 Candidatus Kapaibacterium sp.
TATATTCGATTTCTAGTGAACAAATTAATCCTAGTATGATATATAATGATGGTAAGAACTATACGTGGAATTCACTATCAAATGGCATGTATATACTTGCTATACAATTACCAAATCAATCCGTATCTTATCCAATTATTATTAATAGATAAATAATATACGCCTATATGGGGTTTATCCCCGGAAAGACATAAGAATGAAATCATATTGGGAATCCCCAATTGTAGTAATAGATGTTGAAACAACAGGGCATGACCCTGAACATCATCGAATCATTGAAATCGCATGTGTTGTTATACAAGGTGGAGAAATTGTCAGAGAATTTTCTGAATTAATTAATCCACATCAATTTATACCCCCATTTATTGAACAAATGACAGGTATTAGCAATGTAATGACAGCCAGAGCTCCTGAAGATAAAGAGATAATGCCACAAGTATTAGAGTTTTTATCTATGCCAAATGCAATTTTTGCGGCACATAATGTCAGTTTTGATTGGAATTTTGTTCAAAATAGCTTTAGAAGGCTAAGACTCAATATTCCACTTATTCCCCAATTATGTACCTGTAAACTTGCTAGACGAATCTTACCATTGCATCTTAAAAAAAATGTGGGTGCTGTAGCTTCACATTTTAATATTATGATAGAAAACAGGCATCGAGCTTTAGGTGATGCTAAAGCTACGGCTTTATTTCTTCTTCATTTTTTAGAAATTTTAGAAAATGAACATGATATTGAATCAGTAGATGAATTATTACGATTTCAAAATAAGAGAATAGAGCAATTCCATACTTCTCCAGCAGCAATAAAGCGAGTAGAATCTACGCTTAAATCTTTACCCGAGGAACCTGGTGTATATAGAATGCTGGATAAAGATGGCAATATTCTTTATATCGGTAAAGCAAAAAGCTTAAGAGAAAGAGTTCGTGGCTACTTTCAGCCAGGGGCTCAGCATCCACAAAAAATTGCGAGGATGGTAAAACAAGTCTATACTGTAGAATATGAAACTACAGGAACGGAACTTGCTGCTTTATTATTAGAATCCAAAGAAATTAAAAGAGTAAAGCCTCAATTTAATACTGCTAGTAAAAAATTTAGACGATTTCCATTCTTACGATTATCATCTCAGGATGAATTTCCAAGATTAGAATGGAGTTCTACAATTGGAACAGATGGAGCAGAGTATTTTGGACCATTTAGAAGCGGAACGCTTGCACGCGAAGTTGTTGAAACTGTTTATAAATCATTTGGTTTAAGGCAATGTACAGATATATTGCAACCATCGATAGAAAAACAGCCATGTTTTTATTATCAAATAAAACGTTGTGGAGCGCCTTGTGCTTTAATACAAAGCAAAGAAGAATATGCAAAAGAAGTAGAAAGAGCACGGAGATTTTTGAGTGGATCTACAGGTGGGCTTTTAGCAAAGCTTGATGAAGAAATGCAATCTGAAGCAGAAGCATTAAGATTTGAGTCTGCTGCGATGCTAAGAAATAGATTGAATGAATTAAAAAGACTATTTGATCGCCGCGCCGAAGTGTCTACATCTGTAACTCATAATAATACAATATTAATTATCGAGGCAAATCCAAGAGACAAATCAGTAGAGGTGTTCTTTATTCGAAGTGGCAAATTAGCTCATCAAGAAATTATAGGCCGTAAAGCTGATACAACAAAATTATTGATGAAGATAGAAGAGTTATATTATACTGATATAACTATCCCAATTGATGATAGAGTTCATAGAATGGATCCATTTGAAGTAGATGAAATTCAAATCATCACTTCATGGATACATAGACATAATAATTCAGCTCATATCCTCTATGCTGAGCATAAAGATATGAATCAATTAATCCAGGAATTTGTATCTGTGATTTATAATTCTCATACAAATACTATACATAAACCAGGTGAATACAGTCAATTAGAATATATTGATCAAATTTAGTCACCTTAATTATTTTACTGAAATATTGTAGCATGTATCGTCTACTAGAATTTATCATTCGTTTCAAAGAATTTATTGCTTTGGTTACTTTAACTATAGTAGCCATGGTATTAATGACTTTTGGAAATATCTCGCAATTGGGAGGCTTTAGGTCTATCGTAGTGGGTGGAATAGGATGGATGCAAACAGCATTTTCATGGATACCAAATCCTTTGGCTCTTAAAAATGAAAATGCAGCTTTAAGGGAGTTAAATCTTCAACTCTCTGATGAAAGAGCTAAGATTAGACAAGCTATTGTAGAAAA
>JALRHN010000194.1 GCA_023259575.1 Candidatus Kapaibacterium sp.
CATTAATTCCACTTAAAGAAACATTTGCAAAAGATCTGAATTATACAGAACATTAATGAAAGGGAACCCTTTGAAAGTTGATTGATGTTAAAGGATTATTCACCCCAATAGGTTCATTCATGATATTTAGATCTTGCTTATTATTTCTTCTTGTTTTTCATTGTTCACATATCATTGCATCAGTATCTCCAGAAGAATTACTGTTAAGAGTTCGATCAAAAACCAGACTCGTTAAAGATTTTCAGGCTGAAGCTGATATAAAGATTGATATTGATTTTTTAAAAGCTCCTGTTTCTCATGCAACTATTTTTTATAGAAGTCCAGGACAAGTTCGTATTAAATCTGATGGATTTTCTATGTTGCCTAAACAAGGAGCAGGCCTTCCAATTTCCTCTATTCTTGAAACGGAATATTCTGCTGCAGCACTTAAAGATGAAGTGTATAATGGAAAAAATCTACGTGTCATTAAGGTAATACCATTAGCAGATACCGGACAAATTATTGCATCTACTATGTGGATTGAAGAAGCTACTAATATTGTTCATAAAATGAAGATTACTACAAAATCAGGGATAATGTTAATGGAGATGAAATATGGAAAGCAATATTTACAATATGCTTTACCAGAACAAGTAGTGCTGTCTTTTGATATGCCTAAATTTTCATTACCTAAATCTATTACAGGTGATATGTTAACTGATAATAAGCCCAAAGATGCTTCAAAGAAAAATGCTGTAGGTAAAGCAACAATAACCTATTCTAAGTATATTATAAATAAAGGTATAGCAGATTCGAATTTTAAATAAATGCTTATTTCTCTTTAATTGCTGCTAATTTTAATTGTTCAATATTGTGAGACCCAGTCAAAAACATTATTCTTTTTATATTCATTATGAGATTTTCAATCATATTTAATGTTGCTTGATTCCCATCATTGATTAATGACTTTATAATACTTCCAGCCATTCCAACAGAATCCGCTCCTAAGGCAATTGACATCGCAATATCAAAAGCAGATTGAATGCCCCCAGATGCATATAATTCGAATGCATATGTCTTCTTTAGTGGTACAATCATCTGTACACATTCAGAAGTTGGAATACCCCAATCCCAAAAAATGTTTTCATAAGATGTATCAGAATTTCTAGTTAATTCAACACCAGCCCAGCTAGTTCCACCAGCCCCAGCAACATCAATTGCAGAAACCCCAATATCCAATAATTTACTGGCAACATTCATAGAAATTCCAGCGCCTACTTCCTTAACAATAACAGGTTTCTGATAAAGTTTAATGAAAGATTCTATTCCAAATAATACACCTTTAAATTGTGGATTTCCCTCGGGTTGAAGTAATTCTTGAAGAGGATTTAAATGAATTGCAATAGCATCTGCTTTGCATTTTTCTAATATTGATAATAAAGGTGCATGATTACTTTTTTGTGCAATTTCAGCAGCTCCAATATTCCCAAAAAGTGGTATAGTATCTCCAACAATACGTTTTATTATAGTAAAAGAGTCATGTACAGAAGTATCATGAAGTGCAATTCTTAATGATCCAATTCCCAAGGGAATTTTTATAGTAGCAGCAATCTCTGCTAATTGTTGATTGATACTAGTAGCACCTTTAAAGCCACCAGTCATAGATGAAATAAAAAGAGGGGCAGCAATTTCTTTTTGTAAGAAAAAAGTAGCTGTAGATATATCTTCATAATTAATTTCAGGTAGAGCATTATGAATAAACTCATAACGTTCTAGACCAGTTGTTTTACTTTTATGATTCATATTGTGATTAACACATAAATCAACATGGTCTTGTTTTCTTTTTGAAATATGATTCATATTATAGCTTCATAAAAAATTTACCAGGCAATTGCTTTACATAACCGTTAAATTCTAGTGATAACAAATATGCAAGAATAGCACTAGAATTAATGTGTAACGATGAGCTTAATTCATCTATCTGCTTTGGTGAATCAGATAAAAGAGTAAGTATCAATATTTCTTCTTTCAAGATAGGAATTCTTTGTTGTTTAATTTCAGTTTTAATGTTAAAATCTTTTAAAATATCTTCAGGACTTATTGCTAATGAAGCCTTGTTTTGGTTTATGAGCAAATTGGGTCCTTCACTTTTTGAAGATTTAAGAGATCCCGGGATAGCATATATTTCACGATTTTGGTCAAATGCAAATTGACAAGTAATCATAGAACCTCCCTTTCTTGCGCTTTCTACAATTATTACTGCTTTTGATATCCCACTAATTAATCTATTCCTTTGTGGAAAATATGCCGGCATAGCTTTTGTTCCAAGCGGATATTCACTGATAAGTACTCCCCCACTTTCTATGATAGAATTTGCTAATACATTACTGTGAAATGGAGAAACACTATCAATTCCACTTGCTATTATAGCATATGTAATTCCTTTGCATTGTAGTGTCGTTTTATGGGCAATACTATCTATACCATTTGCAAGACCACTTACAATTGTAATCCCATGATGCACAAGTACCTCGGTAAATTGTTTAGTTATTTCAGATCCATAAATAGTATGCTTTCTGGTTCCAATAATAGCTATTGCCAAATCATTACTGATACTACCTTTTACATATAAAAGTACAGGAGGATATTCAATTTCTTTTAATAATGGAGGATATTCATCACAATATAATGAAAGTATACTTATTCCATTTTTATTGTGATAATGAAGATATTCTGACGCCTTGCTTCTTAAATCATCTATTGAATATTTATGTTTGGGAACAATACTTTGTTGATTTATATGCATTGATTGTAAACAATACACATGAAGATTTTCGAAAGTATTGACAATTTTTCTTATGGTACTACTATTACATTTAAAATATGAAGCAAGAACTATTACATCAATGATATCCCATTCCCCTGGAAACATCTATCCCCCATTTACCATGTATACAAAATATCTTTAACTTCTTATTTTAATGGCAATAATTTCTGCAAAACTAAACCCATAATACACTGTATGTTCAAAACTTGAAGTATTCTCATCATACGAGGCAACAAGTATAAATTTGACCGTTCTCTTTAATTGATAAGCAATGGTACAAATGAATCACACATTGCTCCAATCAAGATTTTATACATATCACATCTCGAATTTTGTTCCAACAATATATCACAAAAAAATAAAGGCGTTCAAAAAACTCTGAACGCCCAAAAATATGCATAAATCAATGTAACTAGACACTCAATTATGTCATGTTTATGCTTTTACTATTACTATATATGTTGTACCTATATATCGTTTTCCTTTAGCAGTTTTATGCATTGGAGGTGGATTTACAGAATCAACAGTATTTGAACCTTTAGGAAAAATACGAGTATCTTTCACGCCTTTTTCTACTAAAAAAGCTTTAATTGCATTAGCTCTTTCATCAGTAAATTTTTGCATTGATTCTGGCTCTGAAGCCATATCAGGATAAGATTGAATTTCTATTGAAACACCTGGATTTAGCAACATCATTTTTTGAATATCTGCTAAATAATCTTCAGCACCTACTCTTAATTTGGACTTTTTTAGCTCAAAAGGAGGAACATCAAGCAGAATTTTTGTGCCTTTTGCAAGAGGTTTTACCGAAAAGTCACGAGATATTTCAGCATACTTATTTGTTTTAGGCAGACTGATTTCCATTTCATCTTTAAAATAATCAGGCGACTCTAATTGTATT
>JALRHN010000195.1 GCA_023259575.1 Candidatus Kapaibacterium sp.
TTTGGGAATCTGCTCAGATTTCAGTTCATGATGCCGAAGCACTATTACAATTAGCCGAAGAAATGGGCGATAGTTCTATGGAACAAGAAATTGATACAGAAATATCAAGTGCTAAAGATGCCGTTGATAATCTTGAACTACGAAAAATATTATCAGCACCAGATGATCATCGTAATGCTATCTTAACAATACATGCAGGTGCAGGCGGTACCGAAGCACAAGATTGGAGTGAAATGCTGATGCGTATGTATACTCGCTGGTGTGATAAAAGAGGATTTCAAGTGTTTTTAGCAGATGAACAACCTGGAGATGAAGCAGGTGTAAAATCAGTAACCTTAGAAGTTGTAGGTACTAATGCATATGGGTATTTAAAAGCAGAAAATGGAGTGCATAGATTAGTACGAATATCTCCATTTGATAGCAATGCCAGAAGGCATACTTCATTTGCTTCTGTATATGTATATCCAGAAATCGAAGATGATGTAGAAATAGAAATCAATCCTGCTGATGTAGAAATGGATACATTTAGGTCTGGTGGAAAAGGCGGTCAAAATGTCAATAAGGTTGAAACTGCTGTACGATTAAGGCATATCCCAACCGGTATAGTTGCCGCTTGCCAACAAGAAAGATCTCAATTTCAAAATAGAGAGAGGGCAATGAAAATGCTAAAATCAAGGCTTTATCAAAAAAGAAAAGAAGAAGAAGAAGCCGCAAAAGCATTAATTGAAGGAACAAAAAAGAAAATAGAATGGGGAAGTCAAATAAGATCATATGTTTTCCAACCTTATACAATGGTAAACGATCATAGATCAGAATTAAAGAAAACAGATATTCATGCAGTTATGGATGGAGATTTAGATGATTTTATGAAAGCATATTTATTATTAGGTGATGAATAATTATTGTTGATAACCATTTTGGGCTGGCTTTAATAACCAAAAAATAAAGGCATTACTTATGCTTATTACTATTGAACCCCATAAAGCAGGCCAAAAGCCATCTACTTCAAATCCTGTAAGAATAGCACCAGCAGACCAAAGCAAAAAGGCATTTATTACTACAGAGAATAAACCTAATGTTATTATTAATAATGGAAATGAAAAAAACTGAAGAATAGGCTTTATGATTGTATTAAGGAAACCAATAATTAAAGCAGCAATTAAAGCCCAAAGAAAACTTTTAACTCTGATACCAGGAATAAGTGCAGCAGTAAAATACACTGCTAATGCTGATGATAGCCATTTAATAAGTGAAGTCATCGTAATAATTCCATAGTAATTTCTTAGGTTTTGTATTCAACAAATGTACATCTTTTACAAATCTGAATAAAAATCTAGTTTCACTTATCATACAAATTACTTTGATACGTCAAAGCAAACGGAACAATTTTATATAACACACATAAAGATATCTATATGCCATACGATCCATTGATGGTTAAGCCAATGAAAGAGGAATTAATCTCTGCTGGTTTTACAGAATTATTAACTGCAGAAGATGTTGATAATGCAGTGAAAGCGCCAGGAATATCATTATTTGTAGTCAATTCTGTATGCGGTTGTGCTGCAGGTGGCGCCCGCCCTGGGGTAAAGAAAGCAGTTCAACATTCAGTAAAACCTGATAATTTATTTACAGTTTTCGCTGGACAAGATATCGAGGCAACAAATAGAGCCAGAGAATATTTTAAGGGACAACCACCATCTTCACCTTCAATTGCTTTAATGCGCGATGGTGAGTTAATTGGTTTTATGCCTCGACATGCCATTGAAGGTAGCATGCCTGAAATGATTGCAGATGCACTAATTAGAGCATTTGATCAAGTATGTACTCCAGCTTCATAATAAGGCATAATTCTTGAGATATATAGACATTGCAGATATTGTATTTGCAATGTCTCTTATTTTATAAAGAATCATTGGTCATATGCTATGAAATCCATCGATATATCAAATAAAGGGAATATCTCAATCAATATAATATTGATCTTAAGTGCATTAGCTGGATCTACTTTCCTCTATTTAACTGATATGATTAAGAGCCCTGTCTTATTATTTCTTATCGGAGTATTTTTACTATATCCGTTTAGAAAAGAGTCATATGTGATCAGTAGATTCCTGTCTTTGATTTCTTTGCTTTTTGCACTTTGGTTACTTATTGACTTAAACATTGTTCTTTTACCATTTATTATCGCATTCACCATTGCTTTTTTATCCGATCCGATCATAAAAAAGATGGAGTCTTTTAAGATAAAACGGTGGCTGGGATCAATAATCATTTTAGGACTTCTCGGGGGTGCAATTGCAGGTTTTTCTGTCTTTGTATTTCCGCTGGCTTTTACACAATTGAATCAGATTATAAAACAAGTCTCTCAATTTGTAAATTCTATAACTGACTTTCTTGAAAGTAAACAATTCTATACTTTCCTCTCTAGTTTGGGAATTCCAAAAGCTACTGTAAAAGAATTAGTTCAAACTCAATTAATGCCGAAAGCAGAAATATTATTTAAATCTATTCTTGAAGGTTTATTTGTTCTGCTTTCTAATGTATCTGCAATAGCCAATCAAATTTTGAATCTTGTCCTTATTCCTATTATCTCTTTTTATATAATAAAAGATTATACTGTCATAAAAGAGTTGATTCAAGAGATTCTCTCTAGTAATAATTCAAAAGCATATAATAATATCTTAAGAATTAGTGCAATTTTAAGACTATATGTAGGTTGGCAAATGATAGCAGCCTTATGGATTGGTACAGTAGCATCAATTCTGTTGTCTATATTAGGAATTCCTTATGCAATTGTCCTTGGAGTTTTATGCGGATTATTAAATCCTATTCCATTCTTCGGTACTATTGCTAGTATGATTATAGGTAGTATTGTTGCATTACTTGCAGACCCTTTACATGCTACTAGCCATATTATAGGGCTTATATTGGTAATTAATGGATTGCATTTTATCAATGCATATATTATAGAACCAAGAGTATTAGGAACTAGAGTAGGACTTCATCCAGTATTACTATTAGGGTCTTTATTTGTTTTTGGACATTTTCTTGGATTTATAGGTTTTCTAATAGCTGTTCCGACAACTGCTATTTTAATGATGTTTTTTAGAGATTGGAAAGAGTCTCTGAATAAAAAGATATATTCTGAACCAGAGATTCAGAAACCAGTTACTCAATAGATTGTAGGACCCAATATTGAAAACATCGTATGATTTCATAATTATCGGTGCTGGTATAGCTGGTATGTCTTTGGCATATGCATTGTCTACTTCAGATTCTTCTTTTCTTATCATTCATTCTCCTAAAAAAACAAGTGCATCATCTATTGCATCTGGACTAATAAATCCTATTGCTGGAAAAAGATTAGAAACCGTAGCGAATTATGATGAATTATATAACATATCTTCTGCATTCTATAGTCACATTTCTCACCTACATAGAAATGATAATTACTTTGAATATAAAGAGATATTAAGAATATTTAGAAATGAAAAAGAAAGAGAAACGTTTCATAAAAAATATCCACTAGATCATCCATCTATCTATGCAGGGCCATCATTTCAGGAAGCAGATTCATTATTAAAGTTTGGAGATCAATGCTAATAATTACCCCGGAAGGAATTTCCTACAGACTTCCAGTAATCGTTCCAGTAGCTTGTGATCTAAAACTACAGTACCCGGGTACACCTGGTACCCC
>JALRHN010000196.1 GCA_023259575.1 Candidatus Kapaibacterium sp.
CTATAGCCAAATTGGCCAGTTTTCTTTACTTGAATCTAACCTTTCTAATGTGTTGAATACTCATCGTAAATTCATAGAAATAAATGATTCACTTGATACTCTCCCTCTATATTCTTTAGGATGTACGATAAGCCCTCAATCATCTGGCATATCACAATTAACCCCCTATACAATTAATGCTTATATAATTCCACATAAAGATATCGAAATCGAAACATCAATAACTTCGATATCATCAAAACTTTATAATGAAATAACACCAAGTATTATATGTATGTGGAAATCACCAATTGAACAAACAGATATTCTTTTCGGATTTAGTAGCACGTATATGAATATTGGTAAAGAACAATACTTTATTAAAGGGCCTTACTTTTTAACTGGAGGTATTACTCATATTTCACCTTGGTTAAGTAGTAAAATACTGTGTATTCAATCTTTAGAGCCACATGATAATATTCTTTATCATCCATCTATGTCACAGTATTCAATTGGAATCTGTTCTGATATTTCTGATAATTTTTATTTAGAATCCGACATCTTGATTCTTCAAGCAATTACTGGTTTAAGAATATCAGCTGTGATAGCTTTAACACCAGATATTGTATTACGAACTACATATTCAGTACCTTTGCAATCATTAGATTTTGGTATTAACATTTTAAAAGCTCATTCATTAATGGTAAATGGAATAATTCGCATTCAAAGTTTGTTTGGAAATTCCTATTCTATTAATATTGAAAGTGCTGATATATTTTGAAAAGATCAACAGATTATTATGGCTAAACAAAAAACCTTATTTGAGCAATTGAAAACTACAGAAGCTCAAGAACAAACGCCTGAAATCTCTCTTAGAAATTCACATATTGTTAAGTATTCAATATTGTGTATATCTATTATACTTGGTGGATTATTATTTCCCCATCATCAAAATTTCCAAGATGGATCTTCTGATATAAAGAAAGTGTCTGATGGTATTCTGTGGATGAATGAAACAGTAAAAGCCGAATATCCCTTTGCCATTAATAAGCCTTCACAAGAAATAAAAGCTGAAATTCAATTTATAAAAGAGCATTCGAATCCTGTTTTTGTAGAAAACAAAGTAAGTAAACAAATAGCAGATTCTAATCTTATCCTTCTTGAAGAATCTTTGCAAAAATCAACTATTAATAATGTAATTAAATCCAATGTTTCCTCTGATTTATATCAAAAAATTCAAAAAATAGATCCTAATTCAAAAGAGAAATTCCTTCAGGTTCTAGCTTTTTATAAAGCTGATATACTTGATTCAGTCTACTCAGTTAAATCATATGTTAATATTCAGATTGACTCCTTATGGCAAAGTATAATTATTAAAAAGAATAGCTTACAAGATATTGAGCTACAAAGGCATGAGTTAATTGATTCCACAATAGTTAAGCGAATGCTATTAAGAGTTCTGAATAATCAATTTGATGAACAAACAAGCTTTGTTCTTGTGAAAATGTTGATATCAATGCTTCCTTCAAAGTATATGTATTCTGAATCTCTTACAAATGAATTATCTAATGTAAAAATTGCTGCTGTACCAAAAACCTTAGGAATTGTAAAAGCTGGAGATATAATTATAAATAAGGGAGAAAGAATCGATAGAATGGCAATGCTTAAAATGCAATCATATACTAGCTATCGATCAATCATTGAAGGAAAAGACTATTCGTGGATAGTCTTTCTTGGTGGTATGGGACATTCCTTCATGATTTTTTCTATGTTGATATTGTATCTCTATTTTATCCGGCCAAATATATTTAAAGACAATTATAAAGTGTTGGGTTTATGCGGGATAATGTTAATAGCTTCATTATCTGGATGGTTTTCTATTATTATTAATTCAAATTATCCATTAGAATATGCTGTTATTGTTCCTGCATTATCTATGCTAATTGCTATTTTATTTGACTCTAGGACTGCTTTTTATAGTACGGTTGTGATGTCTTTATTAATAGCTGGTATTAGAGGAAGCGATTATTCTGTTGGTTTAGCAATGATGATGGGTGGAATGCTTGCTGCTTATAGTGTCAGAGATATTCAAAGTCGAACACAGATTTTTCAATCTATTCTTTTTGTTATGCTTGGTTTTGCACTTACAATTATTTCTATCAGTGCAGAAAGAACTCTTGATATATCAGAAACTCTTCTCCAATTGGGTGTTGCAGGAGTTAATTCGGTTGTATCTCCTTTGTTGACATTTGGTATCTTATATATAATTGAAAGAGTATTTAATATTACAACTGATTTACGTTTAAAAGAATATGATAATGTAGAACATCCATTATTATTAGAAATGAGTGAGAAATCTCCTGGTACCTATCAACATACTTTAACAATTGCCCGATTATCAGAAAGTGCCGCTATAGCAATTGGTGCTAATGGACTTCTAGCCAAAGTTGGTGCTTATTTTCATGATATTGGTAAAATTCCCAAAGCTGAATATTATGTTGAAAATCAAATAAATATCGATAATAAACATGATAAATTACCACCTAAAAAAAGTGCTTCTATTATTAGAGATCATGTTCAAGATGGAATTGAATTAGCGAAAGAATATAAATTGCCTCAAAGAATTATCGATTTTATTCCTATGCATCATGGTACTATGCTTATAAAGCACTTTTATGCTAAAGCAATTGAATTCTCTAATATTGGAGAAGGTTCTACAATTGTTAAAATGGAAGACTATAGATATGTTGGCCCTAAACCTGTAACGAAAGAGACTGCTATTGTAATGCTTGCAGATGCTGCCGAAGCTATTGCCAGGGCTGCTAATGCAGATAATAGGGAAGATATTGTTGAAATGTTAGATTCGATTGTTAAAGATAGGTTTTTGGATGGTCAATTTGATGATTGCCCAATTACTATGGCAGAGATTCAAGAAGTAAAAGAGTCTTTTGCAAAGAACCTTTTGGGAATGCGCCATCATAGAGTTATGTATAAAGAGATTCCATTACAAGATAATTAAACAGATATGAAAAGAAAAAAGGCAGTGAATGTGTTATTCACTGCCTTTTTTAATATATGTACATTGATAATTACTTAGTAATCATCAATTGTTGTTGAGCTTGGAATGGACCTGATTTCATTACGCAGATATACATACCAGATGGCAATGACTCTGTAGATAAAGATAATTCATAAGATCCGCTTTGGAGTGTTCCATTTAATAAAGTATGTACTTTTTGTCCCATACTGTTATATAACTCAATTGTGGTTTGTCCTGAAATCCCAATGCTATATTCTATAGATGCTTGATCGACAGCAGGGGATTGGCCAATTTGCTTTAATGCATAACCAATTCCACTTCCACGGATAAAGCGTCCATTTTGGAAACAAATTTTATCCAATGTTAATGTAGAGCCTGCAGTGTTAATAATCAAGCATTTTGATAAAGAAGTAGAAGTTGTTGCTTGAACATCGACATTGAATGCATTTGTATCACCCAAATATGCATTGTATTCTAATTCAAATAATTCTACATCAGATTTGCCAGGGATCGAAGTAATACCTTTTCCACTTACCACAATATTAGTTGGCTTGCTAACTGCATTCCATGTCCAACCATTAATTTTGCTGATCAACTTATTAGAATATTCTAAGTTTTGTTCATTATAACTAAGAACAACTTCTAAAGTGTCAACATTTGTAGT
>JALRHN010000197.1 GCA_023259575.1 Candidatus Kapaibacterium sp.
AATCAAGCTGTTTCATAATTGTACTTGGTAAAGCCCAAGAAACCTGATATCCACCAAATCTATAAAATTGATGTATTGCATCTTTATCTGGTATTTCTATGTCGATTGATGAAAATGTAAAGAAAAGTCCTGTTAATGAACTTAAAGAAGTACCAATTCCAGTAATCCATATCATATCAAGTAAAGATAATTCAGCATGTATAGAGAGAAAATAAAAAGTAACAGCAATCATACTACCAAACCAAATGCTATTAGTAATAAATACTTCTTTCATTTTAGTATCACGTAGTAAGAATTTTACAGACATGATTCTAGGAAGATTTAACAAGCATAATAAAGGCAAATATGTTGCAACTTGGATGATTCTAGGCTCGGAAAATAAAAGAGAAAGATATGTTTTACTAAAAAAAATAATCAGAGCTAAACCCATAGAAAGACCAGTATGGGATATCATAGACAAAGCATTGATTTTAGGTCTTAAAAGATTATCAGATCCAAAACGAATAATAGATTGCAAAGAAAAATTGTCACTTAAAGTACCAATAGTAAGTACTAATGCATCTAGTAAAGCAAATAATCCAAACTCACTTGGTTGCATTCTACTTACTTGAAGCATCCTAATCATACCATAAGTAATAAAAAGTCCTTTGTCTAGAACAGTCCAAGTTATTTTGCCAATGTGGTCTTGAATGCGCATTGCAATCCAGTATATCTATGAAATAAGTATATTTATACTATCAATAAACGTGCATTTTTTTGATTATAATTAAATAAAAATTTGCTTATTCAAAATACAATGCACTATTTGCCATTTGAAAATGCAATTTGTTGATTTTTATTTAGAATAAATCTTCATTTACAAAGGAAGAGAGATATGAGTTCAAATTCAGTTGGCTTAGACATCAAAAGTGTGCTTGGCTCATTAGTTATTGGATTAGTTGCTGTATTTGGTTTGGGTTGGATTAGTGGCTCTGCATTTGCAGCATTACCTTTTCCTATACTGTCTGTATTATCTGGTTATATTCTTACGGGAATGGCCGCTGGTTTATTATCAAAAGGTGAAACGATTGCAGAACCAGGTATTTCATCTGTGCTGGTAAGTATAGCATTATATTTTTTTCTTCCTGGATTGCATTTGCAAGGATTTGCTGAATTGTCTCCAGAACTTATGCTTACTATGGGAATGAATGGCGTATTATTATCATTCGCTGGTGCATGGGCTGGTGAAAAATTTCAAGGTACACAAGAAGGTGAGGCATCTGAAGAACAAGTAATGGAATGGGGATGGGTTTTAGCTGGAACAATTCTAGGTGTTATGGTTACAATATTAATGTCTACATTATTTATTGTATTATTTGGTTTAAAGACAGATCCTCAGTTTATAGGATTTGTTATTGGTTTATTATCTACTGGATTTATCATTGGTTTTCGTTCACCTGGTATTACAATTAAAGAAGCTGCATTAGCAGGTTTTTTTGCTTTGGTGATAGATTTAGATGTTTTAACAATTGCACTTGTTCCACCAAGTTTTGATGGTATTATGATATCATTAGTATTAGGAACTGTACTTGCAATGGTTGGTGCATGGATAGGTGAAAAAGTACAAGGATAATAAGTATTTCAAAAGTGAACATATAGCTTTGATTATCCCATAACATTTACGATGTTTGTTTTATCACTAACAGATAGTATTTTAGTGAAAGCAGCATCAATGATTGTCTTAAAAATTCGGGAATTTTTGGATAATCTTCAGTTCACTTCGTTTTTTACATTATGAATTGTAGCCCTTTTGGCACTTTGTGCAGAATATACTATTCAAGTATATTATTGCTCTTTTTTATTGCTTCATGTACTGTTGCAGAGGCATATAATCTTGTACAAAGTAAGAATACTACATCTGGTATATATCGGGGTATTGTCTTAAATTCAGGACAATACCCCTCTTTTATTTATGGTTATACCACTAATAAAAACACATCCTTATGGTTTACAAAGCATGGATTAATGTTTGATATTCATCACTCTATTGTATCCGAAGCATCTGGAAAACAGAGTGAAAAAAAATATGCTGTTTCACTGGTATTTACCGATAGTAATGGAAATGAAATTTCCAATCATGTACAGGATATTCATCAAGTAGGCACAATTCAATCATGTAAACAAACAAATGAAGTATCGGAAATTTCTCTATGTGATGATATAACATTGAAATCGCCTGCTTTTGGAATGAATTTTAAGTATATCAACAATTCTCTGTCATGGATAATACATACCCCTTCCATTAATGATTCCCTGCCAAATATATCTCTTTATGGTGCTGATTCTGTTAAGTATGAAAAGGAATTATCTAAAATTTGTATCTATACTGGAGATATACAAACACATATAGATATTCCAAGACTATTTGTGAATGATAGGAATGATTATTTTCCATTAATACTCAATACACTTGATTCTCATTCTTTTTCATTAAGAATAGATTCACAGAATAAATTAGATAAAAAACTCACTATTCCTTTGGAATATGCCATATTAATTGGTGGGTCAGATAATGAATCTGCAAATGCTATTGCATTAGATACAAGTAGAAATATATATCTCACAGGAGAAACAACATCGAAAGATTTTCCAGTTTCAATTGGGGCTTATATTACGCCTTTTAAGGGTGCCAGAGATATTTTTATTGCTAAATATGATTCAACCGGACAAAAACAAATCTTTGCTACAGTAATTGGTGGTTCTGCTTTTGACCAAGCTTATTCAATCGCTGTAGACTTAGAAGGCAACTCATATATTACTGGTACTACAAGTTCATCCGATTTTCCTACTACTGTTGGTGCAATATCAGAAAAAGGCGGATTTGGAGATGACGATGCATTCTTTCTAAAAATCAGCAAAGATGGTAAGCAATTATTGTACTCTACATTTTTAACTGGAAATTCTGATGATGTAGGTAGAAGTATAGCAGTTGATTATAAAGGAGATGTCTTCCTTGCAGGGTCTACAGGGGCATTACAGAATAAACCACATACATTCCTAAAAACAAAAAATGCATATGATACATCTTATAATGGCGGGGCATTAGATGGATTTATCGCTAAAATTCGTCCTAATGGAAATGGCATCAATGATTTGATGTATTCTACATTGATTGGTGGCAGTGGCAATGATACTCCGCATAGTATTTCTATAGATTCTAAAGGAAATGCATATATAGCTGGAGAAACTAATTCTCAAGTATTTCCAATTACTCCGTTTTCTTTAAGACAATTACCAGGTGGCGGGGCAGATGGTTTTGTTGCAAAAATAAGTCCCCTGGGTGATTCATTACTATATAGCACTTTATTAGCTGGTTCTGCTGATGACAGAGCTTTAAGTATTGTATATGATGAAATATTAAATACAATGTTTGTTTCAGGCTCTACTGCCTCTGATGGAACTTTGTCTTTGGATAAGAATATAGCGCCATTTCCATTTCCTACTACCCCAAATAGTTTTGATACCTCGTATAATGGTGGATTAACAGATGGTTTTATCATGAAGATAAAACCCGATATTACAGATCAAAATCAGATAAAGTTTTCTTCTTTTATTGGGGGTAAAGGAGAAGATATTGTCCATTCTATTTGTGTAGATGTATGCGCTGCAGTTTATATTACTGGT
>JALRHN010000198.1:0-1643 GCA_023259575.1 Candidatus Kapaibacterium sp.
AGTACGATCATTATCACCCAAAACACATAGTAGCTATAGCGCCATTCTAATTCAGGAAAGAATTTGAAATTCATTCCATAAATACTTGATAAAAAAGTAAGTGGAAGAAATATCGTAGAAATTACAGTAAGAACTTTCATTACTTGATTCATTCTATTAGAATTCACCGATAAATATGCTTCTAAAAGTCCAGCAATACTCTCTCTATACGATTCTACTAAATCTGAAACTCGAACAAGATGATCATATGCATTTCTATAATACAGCATTTCTTCAGAGGAAATAAGAGAAAACTCTCCTCGAGCTAACCTATTCAGAATTTCTCTTTGATAAGTAGTGATTTTTCTTAGGCTTATTATACCCTTCTTTAGACTTAATATTTTGGATAGTGTAGCGGCCTTGTAATTTTGAAAAATAGTGAGTTCAAGCTCGTCTATTTGATCTTCAAAAAATTCAATAACTGGGTTTATATTATCAACAATATTGTCTAAAATAACATGAAAAAGGAAATCGGGTCCTTTACTTAATGTTTGAGGACTTTTTCCAACTAATTCCAGGACAGAATTAATACTTTTTGATGATTCATAATGATGAGTTATTAACCAATTTGGACCAAGAAAAGTATTGAGTTGTCTAGTTGGAAAACTAAAATGCAGAAGTGGATCTGTATGTGTTTCTATCTTTTTTTTATGAATTAATGGTATATCTACAGGATTAAAAATGATAAAAAGATAATCGAAATAATCTTCAACTTTTGGATAATGATCTTTTATGTGTGGGCTATTTCTTTCTTTTATACAATCTTCTATTGCCAATGGATGTAATGAAAAGCATTGAGATAAAATAAGCGTCTCTTCTGATGGTTCAGGATTATATACATCTATCCACATTATAGACGATGCAAATTCTTCACTTTTGCAAAATGCTTGCAATTGACTAATATCTAAGGTTTTACATACATGCTTTGAATAAACATGAATACTAATCATATATTATTTCTGTAAAAGAATGTTGAGTGCATTTTTTATGATAATATCAGTTGATACGGAAGAGGAACCTAATTTAATAACTGTTTCTCTTACAGCTTTTTCTGCAGATGCTTTTACATATCCTAATGCTATTAATGCTGATACTGCATCTTGTTGAATATGTTTTGCAGGGATAGGAACAGTTTTGTCAAGAATATCATGAACAGTTGGCGGATTCACTTTACCGATTTTATCTCTTAACTCAATTAATATTCTTTCTGCAGTTTTTTTCCCAACTCCTTGCATTTTTTGTAGTGAAACTACATCATTCATTAAAATATGTTGTTGAAGATCTTGGATAGTCACTGAAGATAAAATGCCTAATGCGATTTTAGGTCCAACCCCTGAAACTGAAGTTAATAAAAGAAATATCTCTCTTTCTGGTTGCTGAAAAAAACCAAAAAGCTGAAGCGCATCTTCTCTTGGAATAAGAACTGTATATAGTCTTACTTGTGAATCAATTTCTGGTAATTGACCAAAAGTGGCCATTGATATCATAGCTGCATATCCAACACCGTGGCAATCCACAACAATCTCAGAAGGTGTTTTTTCTATCAATTTGCCAGATAATTGTTTTATCATAATGATCTGTAAAGTAAAAAGGCGCAACAGATA
>JALRHN010000198.1:1653-3649 GCA_023259575.1 Candidatus Kapaibacterium sp.
GAAGGTGTTTTTTCTATCAATTTGCCAGATAATTGTTTTATCATAATGATCTGTAAAGTAAAAAGGCGCAACAGATAGTTATTCTCTTGCGCCTAATATTAATAATTACATGAATTATAATGATTTTAATAATTCACGTGCAATAACTATATGCTGTATTTCTGAAGTACCTTCATATATCTCAGTAATTTTAGCATCACGCAACATTCTTTCAACTTGATATTCACGAACATAACCATAACCACCATGAACTTGAATTGCTTCTAAAGCAACTTCAACAGCAGCTTTAGATGCTGCTAATTTAGCCATGGCTGCTTCTTTAACATAATTTGCATGTTGGTCTTTTAGTGATGCAGCACGAATTGTTAACATTCTAGCTGCTTCAATTTTTACAGACATATCAGCTAATTTAAATTGAATTGCCTGCAATTCACTGATAGGTTTTCCAAAAGCAATTCTTTCTTTGGAATAACTCACAGCACGTTCAAATGCGCCTTGTGCAATACCTAGTGCTTGAGCAGCAATACCAATGCGACCTCCATTCAAGCTTTCCATTGCTATTTTGAAACCTGTGCCTACACCACCTAAAACATTTGATTCAGGTACTGTAACATTGGTTAATGCAATAGAACATGTATCGCTAGAACGTATACCAAGTTTATCTTCTTTTTTTCCGGGCTCAAATCCTGGAGTATCTCTATCTACAATAAAACAAGTAATACCTTTATGTCTTTTTTCTCTATCTGTTTGGGCAAAAACAAGATAAATATCTGCAGAAGTACCATTGGTAATCCAATTCTTCATACCATTAATTACCCAATTACCTTGGTCATAATGCGCTATTGTATGTTGATGAGTAGCGTCAGATCCTGCTTCTGGTTCACTTAAGCAAAAGGCTCCTAACTTTTGTCCAGATGCCAATACGCTTAAATATTTTTCTTTTTGTTCAGGAGTTCCAAATGTATCTAGGCCCCAGCAGACAAGTGAATTATTCACACTCATAATTACACCAACACTTGCATCTACTTTAGATATTTCTTCCATCGCAATTACATAACTAACTGCATCTAAACCACTTCCACCATATTCTGGAGAAACCATCATTCCCATAAATCCTAAATCACCCATTTTTTGAATAATTTCTTTTGGGAATTCACATGAAATATCGCGATCAATAACAGATGGCGCAATTTCTTCTTGTGCAAACTGCATCGCAGTTTCACGAATCATTTCTTGTGTATCACTATACTTAAAATTCAACATACTATGATTCTTTAAATAATGTTATCAATAGGTTTATCAAAAACTGATATGCAAATTACGAAGAAATAACCACGTTTTTATATACAAAATTCCTTGCTCTAGAATTTAGAAAAGGTTTCTACGAAAAAAGTAGATACTTCTTTTCTTTTGAATGTTCGATCCATGTTTGGTAACTTTACAAATACCTAATACGGAACAAAATCTCTCTCCTGTAAGTTTATGCTTATATAGCTTACATATTCATTACTTTTTGATTAATCACATTTATTATATACTTATGAAATCTTCAGTCTACTTCATTTTTTGCTTATTGACAGTCTCTTTTCTGTCAACTCCATTTTTATCTTCAAGGGAAAAAGAAAGAGAAGGTAGTCCATTCGATAGATGGAAAGCTTTTCATAATCAAAGGGCTTTTCCCTTTGGTGAAATTCCTGCTGATGCAATGAAAAAAGCGCATGGAAAAGTGCAAAGAATGATTGAGCAAAAGGGTGGCGCGCAAGTGCTTTCTAAACAACCTCAATGGGAATTAATGGGACCCAAAAATGTTGGTGGAAGGGTTAGATCTATTGCTTTGCACCCAACAAAACCAGATTGGGTATATATTGGTGCAGCAAATGGAGGTATTTGGCGGACTACTAATGCTGGTGAAAACTGGGAACCATTAATGGACTTTGAAAACTCGAGTTCGATGGGACAAGTTGAGATAGATCATCAAAATCCTTCTATTATTTAT
>JALRHN010000199.1 GCA_023259575.1 Candidatus Kapaibacterium sp.
GATTGGTAGGTTTCAATACAAAGGTTATCTGATTGATTATAACAATGAACAATTATCAGGTATGGCTAAGAATGCTTGTCGTAGAATTTATGGTGTTGATTTACCTGATGTTACAGCGATGAAAATAGCATCAACATGTAAACGTACTGCTAGAAATGTTTACAGTATGCTTAGAAACCTTATTGATGTAGCAGAAGCAGATATTAGGGGCATGGTTTTCGGGGAACATCTTACTCCATCAATGTTACTTAAAACACTAAAGATGGAACGTATTGATCCCTATGTAGGATTAGACCCTATATCTCGTAAATACCTGACAGTTTTACTTAGAGAAAATACCTCATTAGGTTCACGTACTCTTGCTAACATGATTAACGAGCAAGAAATTACTGTGGTTTATATGATTGAGCCTTTCCTGACCTCTGAAATTTCTTTTGAATTTAAACACAATGGAATGTCTAAAGAAATCAACGGTCCATTTGTACGTATAACACCTAAAGGACGTGTGATTACAGAGGCTGGCAAAGCATACCTTAGTATCTGCCGTAACCTTCAAAATTCAGGCTGGTTTAGTGGCGAGAACCTTGGTAATATAGAGAACGTATATGAGAACACCTATTAGTAAAGAAATAGAGCTGTATGCAAATAAATTTTACAGTGTAGAAAATAGCATTGATAAGAATTATAAGTTTGCGTTTAATAATCATAGCAGGATTAATGATTATTTAGACAAAGACAACAAAGATTTATCTATCCTTGGTATTTCTACTGATGAGGGAGCTTGTGGCCATTATCGCCTCAAGCTTCCTCTTTTGTATTTAGATAAATTAGGAATCAAAGTAGACTTAAGATTAGCTCCTGTAAATCTTAAGATAAATTTAAATCTTATTGCTAATGCTTCTCATGTTATTGTTTCAAGATTAGTAGATAAAGAGCTTTTTGATGTTATTAGAAAGACATGTAATTATAACAACACTGCTCTGATTTATGATATAGATGATAACTTACTTGAAATAGAAAAAGATTCACCAGCATTCCCATATTTTGATCCTGATACATTATGGGGACGACAAAATATTGATAATTTCAAATATTGTTTTGATAACTCAGATGCTGTTATTTATAGCACAGAATATCTAAAAGAATCATTACCACATTCAGATCCGCATGTAATTTATAATGGTGTAGATGTAGATTTGGATTTTAGGAATTGGGGTTTTTCTGAGAAGTTTAATTGGAGAGACTTTGCTGGTAATTGCAAATATGATTCTTACACTATTTGTATTGGATGGTCTGGATCAGCAACGCATAAAAATGATTTGATCAGCATTAGTAAAGTTATTAATTCTTTATTGGATGAAAATGTTGTATTTGCTCTCCAATGTGAAAAAGATTTAGCTTTAGATATAATTGCTAATCATTGGAAATTACCTATTGATAGATTTTTCTTATTACCGCAAGCTGATTTTGTTTTTTATCCTTGGATGTTGTCTCTGTTTGATATTGGTATTGCCCCTCTTGTAAATAACAATTTCAATAAATGTAAGTCATGGATAAAATTAGCTGAATATAATGCTCTTTGTATTCCATATGTAGCTTCCAATGTTGAGCCATATACTAAATATAATATGCTGAACAAGGGAGGTATTTTGTGTGATAATAACGATCAATGGGAATCAGCTTTACGATATTTGATTAATGATAAAAGAAATGCTCATTCACTAGCTTATGAAGGCAAAGTAGGTGTACATAATAATTTGTCTACATCTATTGTAAATCAGGGTTTATTGTATACATTACGAACTATATCAGAAAATAAAAATTCTGTTACGAAAGCTCCATCTTACAATAATATAATAAATTTGTTTAAGGATTAAATATGACTCAAGAAGAATTCAAAAATTTAGAGAGATTGTTTCACCTGGTCAGCCCATATGAAAAATTTCAATATAAAAAGTACAAGCATGATGTTACTGGCTGGACACATACTACAGCCACATTTGAAGCTTTGATCAAGATTGTTCAGCCTACATTAATCATTGAAGCTGGATCATGGAAGGGTAAATCAGCTTCAGTAATGGCTAAATATGCAAAGGAGCTAGATCATTTTTGTGGTATAGCTTGTGTAGATACTTGGTTAGGGGCAAGAGAATTTTTCACCCATCAAAGAAGTGTAATTGACAATTCTTGGTTTAATGATTTTGTATCTAACCCTGATTTCCACAAAGAAAGATATGATGAATTAAAGTTAAAGAATGGTTATCCTAGTGTTTATTATTCATTCTTGGCTAATATGATGCACGAAGGTATTCAGGATATGGTTATTCCTTTTCCAATGCCTTCAACAATGGGAGCAAGATATTTCAAAGCTGCTGATGTTGTATCTGAATTAATCTTTATTGATGCATCTCACGAAGAAGAAGATGTATATAACGATCTTCAAGCTTATTATAAATTACTTGCTCCTGACGGTGTGATGTTTGGAGATGATATTTGGATTGATGATGTTAAAAAAGCAGTAGATAGATTCTGCTTAAATAAATATCTAAAACCTGTATTTACTGATGCTTATTGGGTAATTAGTAAGAATCAGCATGTACTAAAACAATACGAAGATCTAGTTAAAACATTATAGATTTTTATGAATAGCATCTTGAGGGGATGGATAATTAGGTAACACACTTCTAGCTTTATCCATATCCCTCGGTGTTATTACATTACCTTCCACATCATGATTTTGGTGAATACATATAGATCTCGGTTCTAATAATGTCTTAGTAGGGATATTTAATAAATGTCTTCTCCAAAGAAAATCCATATCAATACTTCCCCATTCATCAAATTCAGTCATACCACCAATTCTACGCCATGTTTTTCGTGTCATAGCTCCGAATACCCATGACTGCCAATCTGTATGTTGATCCATTTTTACATGTGAATAATCTGTAACTACTTCAGGATTATAAAAACCGTCTAATTTCCTTATATTGAGTGTATCTTCTTTCCAATCTACAGTATCAATATTTATTTGTTCTTAGCGAATTGGTAACTACAAAGAGGCTAGAAAGGGCCATAGCCGCAGCGCCATACATAGGGTGTAATAATCCAAGCGCCGCAATTGGAATTCCAATTACGTTATAAATCAAAGCCCAAGTTAAATTTCCTTTGATTGTGCCAAGCGTCTTTGATGCAAGATCAAGTGCATCGGTAACAGTTTTAAATGCTGGATTAGTCAAAGTGATATCGGCGGTCGCAATTGCGGTATCGGTACCAGTGCCCATCGCCATTGATAAGTCAGCTGCGGCCAGCGCTGCGGCATCATTAACGCCATCGCCAATCATCAGAACATGCTTACCTTCTGATTGCAATTTTTTGATGTGATCAATCTTTGCCTCAGGTGAAGCCTCGGCAACTACATGGTTTTCATGAATTCCAACTGAATGCGCAGTATTTAGCGCTACTTCTACATGATCTCCAGTTAATAGCCAAACCGTTAAACCACGTGAGGCCATTACTGAAATCGCGGCCTGCGCATCTGGTTTGATGGAATCGCCAACTGCAAATACGGCGAGTGCGACGCCTTCCCAAGCTAAAACTGATACTGATAAACCTGCTGCTT
>JALRHN010000019.1:0-10044 GCA_023259575.1 Candidatus Kapaibacterium sp.
AATTGTTTCGCATCCTAAAAGTGTTAATGGAAGCAACAATGGAAATGATAATACTGGAAATAAGGACCCTTTTGAATGTGCTTTTGAAATGATAGCTGCAATTGCTGTGATGCATGCAGATATTCCCAAACTTGAAATCAAAATCATTGTCCAAAACAATAGTTGATTTTTTACAATTATACCGCTCAGAAATACTTGGAATAGTATTACGGCTAAGCTATTAAGCAATAAGCCAAAAATGAAAGTATAAAGTAATTTCCCTACATAAACATGAATTGGTTTTGATGATAATTTGAGGAGAAGTGATGTTCCGCGTTCTTCTTCGGCTACAAAAGTTCTAGATAATCCTGTCATGGCTCCAAAGAAAATTACTATCCATAATAATGCAGAAGCTAATTCATTAGAAATTGTATCTCCTGCCATTGTAAAAGAAATAGTAGAAATCGTAATAACAATAAATAAAATCATAGAGGAAAATGCATAGCGGGATCTAAGCTCGCTATGTATTTCTTTGTATAATACTGCATATATTTTAGAAAGAAAATATCTCATTATGATATAAGTTTAATCTTGATGCATAGAGCAATGATTACAACCATTGTTCTCAGAAAATGATCTGTCTTCAAATTGAAGGGTAATATGTTCACAATTGAATTTATTTTTTAATAATGATTGTGCTGATTCAAGTAAAGGTTTTGTTTCTGAAAAACTTGTAGTAATATGTGCGCTTACTGAAATATTCCCTGGAGTAATTTCCCAAATATGAATATCGTGCACTCCTTCTATCCCTACTATACTTTTAAGTGTTTGCTCAATATCAATCACACTTATACCATCTGGGGCTCTATCCATTAATACAATTCCAGCATTTTTCATTAAGCGTATAGCACTTCGAATAATAAAAACTGAGATTCCAGCTGACAAAATAGTATCTATCCATAAAAATCCGGTATAATACATCAAAATACCTCCAATAATCACAGCGACTGAAGATAATAAATCTGTAATTACATGTAAATATGCACTTTTAGTGCTTAAATGATGAGAATCATGGAGCATATAAGCACTTATCATATTTGCAATTAATCCGATAATAGATGTGATAAGCATTGGTTCGGTATGAACATCATGAGTTTCGAATAATCTAAGTATTGATTCATATATCAAAAAACCACACATCGCAAAAAGAATTACCCCATTTATTAATGCTGCAACAACTTCGATTCTTTTAAATCCAAAAGTAAATGTATTTAATAGGTTTTTGCCCTTTTTACCAGCATTAAATATTTTAAGAGCTGCATATGCAATTACTAATGCACCAATATCTGTTAGCATATGTCCTGCATCAGAAAGTAATGCAAGGCTATGAGATAGATAACTACCGATAATTTGGGTCAAAAATATCCCAAATGTCATAGTTAAAGCAATTAATAATGCGCGACTATCTTTAGCTGTATGAGAATTATGATTGTGGTCCGAATGTATATGCATGAGTATCTAGTATGTGTATTATGCAAAATACTGTTTTTGAAAATGGCTTTTTGAATTGTATGCAAAAAAAAACCTCTGTTGATTACTCTACAGAGGTTCTACTACATATTATATTACTATTCAAACTGTTTATAATTATTTGCAAATAATTCTACTAAATGTTTAGCTTTTGTATCATAAGCTGATGCATCAGACCAAGTATTTCTAGGATTTAAAATTTCTGAAGGAACATCTGGGCATTCAGTAGGAATGTGTAATCCAAAGAAGTTTTCTGTAATGAACTCTACATCATTTAGTGAGCCATTTAATGCAGCACGTAATAATGCTCTGGTATAAGATATTTTCATTCTTTTACCTACACCATATTCGCCACCACTCCAACCTGTATTAACTAACCATACTTGTGTGCCATTCTCATTGATCTTATCTTTTAACAAATTGGCATATACTTTTGGATGATGGACCATAAATGGAGCACCAAAGCAAGTACTGAATGTAGCTGAAGGTTCTTTTACGCCTCTTTCGGTTCCTGCAACTTTAGCTGTATAGCCCGATAAAAAATGATAAATAGTTTGTTCTGGAGTTAGCTTAGAAATAGGAGGCATTACGCCAAAAGCATCACATGTTAAAAAGAAAATATTTTTAGGATGTCCACCACGATTATCAGCAACTATATTGCTTATAAAATTGCGTGGATATGAAGCACGTGTGTTTTCTGTAATTGAATCGTCGAATAAATCGATAGCTCTAGAAATTGGATCTACAGGAACATTCTCTAAAATAGTTCCAAATCTGCGTGTCATATCATAAATGATGGGTTCTGCTTCTGCAGATAAATTGATCACTTTGGCATAGCAGCCACCTTCATAATTAAAGGTCCCTGCATCTGACCAACCGTGTTCATCATCACCAATTAATGCTCTTTCGGGATCGGTAGATAATGTGGTTTTTCCAGTTCCAGATAAGCCAAAAAACAATGAGGTGTCACCATCTAAGCCAATATTTGCAGAACAATGCATACTCATAACGCCTTGAAGTGGCATCAAATAATTTAATGCAGTAAAGATTGATTTTTTTATCTCGCCTGCATAATGAGTTCCACCAATAAGGACTAATTTCTGTGAAAAATCCATTAAAATGAATGTTTCTGAGCGTGTACCATCTAATTCTGGACTAGCTTTAAAATCTGGGACATGAATAATCGTAAATTCTGGTTGGAAATTTTCAAGCTGTTGTTCTGTTGCATCTATAAACATATTCTTGGCAAATAGATTGTGCCAAGCCTGTTGATTAATGACTCTAACAGGTAGACTGAATTGATCATCTGCGCCAGCAATACAATCTAAAACATATACATCAGACCCTTGTAAATAGGCTGATATTCGTGCTTTGAGACTATTAAATTTATCTTGTGGAAATGGTTTATTTACTTTGCCCCACCAAACATTTCCAGAACTAGAAGGCTCATCTACGATAAATTTATCATTAGCACTGCGGCCTGTATGTGGAGCTGTAATTGCAATCAGCGATCCATGTTCACTTAGTTCTGCTTCGCCATTTGTAATGGCATGCTCATAAAGTTCTGCTGTAGAAAGATTATAAAAAACCTCGTTTAAATGCGGAATGCCCTGATTGTGAAGGGAAAGCAGAATATCTTCAGATGACTTCATAACTACACTTTTTGACATGAATAAAGTTTAGATTTCATTATAAATGTATCATTTGTTGTGATGATAGATTCATTCTGCAAAATTACGGTAAAATGTCAAATATGGAGCTATACAGAGTTAAAATCATGAATTTATTTATTCATATCTATGTATCATTAACTTATATCCAGACCCATGAACATTTACAATTTCTACGGAAGGATCGGATTTTAAATGTTTACGAAGCTTTGTTATAAAAACATCCATACTTCTTCCATTGAAATAATTATTATCCCCCCAAATCATTAATAAAGCTTTTTCTCTAGTAACTAATTTATTTTGATTTATACATAGTAATCGTAATAATTCACATTCTTTGCTTGTAAGTGATTGCAATGAAGAATTATACTGAAGTATGCGCAAATTATAATCAAAGATATACTCGCCTATTAAAAACTTATTTTTTTGAATATCATCTTTTGAGCTTATCGTATATGACTCATTAAAAGAAGAATCTGCAATTCCGGTTCTTCTCAAAATTGCTTCTATTCTTAATAGTAGTTCTTCGGCAATAAAAGGTTTTATTACATAGTCATCCGCACCAATAGAAAGGCCCTTTATTTTATCGTGAATTCCTGATTTAGCTGATAAAAAAATAATTGGAACAAGATTATCTGTTTTTTTAATCGCTTTAGCAAGTTCAAAGCCGTCTTTTTTAGGCATCATTATATCTATAATACAAAGGTGTGGTCTGCATTTGAGAAATGCATGTAACCCTTTTTCTCCATCCATGGCTAATTCTACATTGTAACCTTTGATTGTAAGATATTCTTTAAGAATCATACCCAAACTTGGATCATCTTCCACTAACAGTATAGATCTATCCATATAGTAAAATGAATATTAATAATAGTAAAAACTTTTTATTCTTCTAATGGTAATTGAACACTAAATGTGCTTCCATTATTTGCATGGCTTTGAATAGTAACCGAGCCCTTATGCATTGTAACTATAGAGTCTACATAACTAAGTCCTAAACCAAATCCTTTTACATCGTGTCGATTGCTGGTATTTATCCTGTAGAATCTGTCAAATATTTTTTTATGATCTTCTTTTTTTATCCCAATGCCCTTATCTATAATATGAATTAATATATCATATTTTGTGTTCTCTGTCTTGATAGTTATATCTGGAGGATCTTTTGAGAATTTACAGGCATTGTCAAGTAAATTTGTAAACACATTAAATACATGATGAGAATCTCCATGAATCATATAGTGTTTTGCTAAAAAAGCAGAGTTAATCTTACCGCCTTTATTTAATATATTTATCAATTGCTTATCGATAGCTAATTCAAGTATTTCATGAATATTAATTGATTCTAATGTTAATGGAATTGACTTGTCTTCAAGTGTGGCTGCTTGTAGAATAAGGTCAACATGCTTGCTTAACCTACTATTTTCTTGATGTATTGCGTCTAAAAATCTATTCCTGGTTAACTCCGATTCTAAAATTTCTTGATCTCTAAGAGCTTCACTAGCTAATGAAATAGTAGCTAAGGGAGTTTGAAATTCATGGGTCATATTATCAATAAAATCTGCTTTCATTTTTGAAAGTTTTTTTTGTTTCAATAATGAAGAGACAGTTAATGAGAAGATACCCATAATGAGCAGAATACATGCAGCTGATCCAAGTAAAAAAATGCTAAGAGAATCAATTATATATGCTTGTTTATCAGGAAATATAACTGACAATCTATAATTGGATCCTACTATATCATGAGGAAATAACTGAACATATAAAATACTTTGTCTTAATTTTTCATTAAACTCATTGTTCTCTGTATATACAATATTTCTATTGTTCATATCAGTTATACCCCAATAAAATGGAGCAAATATTCCCAATTTAGAAAACTCAGTTTGTATTAATTCATGAATATTATAGTATGAAATCCTTTTCTTTAATGCTTGGGATTTTAAAGCAATCAAATATGAATCTGCAATATCATTAGATTCATTAATTTTTGTTTCTGTACTTATGTTATGTTCATTTTTGCTAAACTTCTGATTACTTGTCGAACTCTTAAATATAGAGTCTTTACTGTTTTTATGTAATTCCTTTGAATTCTTGATTGCTTGTAAGTTTTCTTGTTTTTCTAGTTTTAATACAAAAGCTTGTAAACCTATCGAAGCAGTTCTGAGTAGTTCTTCGTTTTTAATGCTAAATGCAGAGTTTATCCAATACATTTGAACTGCAATGAGTGAAATCATTGCAATGGTCATAATGATAATTAAATAAGAAATATGATACTTATGCATTCAGAATATTGATTTGTTCTACCCTAATTTTGATTAACTAGATCAATTTACATAAATCAATGTAGATTTGCAGAAGAATTAACGTCCCTTAACATTTGTAGAATTATAATTTCACATAGTTTAATATGCAAAATAGGAATAATGAATCATTAGCAGAATATGCTGCACAAAGACAATTAGATGCATACAATGATAAAGATATAGATGCATTTTTAGATTGTTATACAGATGATATTGAACTTACTCATCAGCATAGTGGCGAAGTATTCTGTAAGGGCAAAGTAGAAATGCGAGCCATCTATGGTTCTATGTTTAATAGATGTCCTGATTTATTATGCATTATTGTAAAGAGAATTGTTTGTGGGGAATTTGCAATTGATGAAGAATTAGTGAATGGTCAGGTGAAAGGAAAAACTATTCATGCTACTGCAGTTTATCATGTTAATCAAAATGGATTAATTGATAAGGCATGGTTCATGAGAGGTGAATAAAAAAAGGCTGTATTTAATAAAATACAGCCTTTTTTAAATAAGCTAATAAACTAGTAGGGATTAACCTTTATTTTCATCCTTTTTGCGAGGGGCAGCAATAGCTACAATAGTAGCATCACCATTAGTTTTTATGGTTAAACCAGGGAAATTAATATCGCGAACATGAATAGCATGTCCAATTCTTAGGTCTGTAATATCAATCTCTAATTTCTCAGGAAGATCCTTAGGGAAGCAAGAAACGGGTAGTTTATGGATAATATGTTCCAAAATACCACCTTCTTTTACACCAACACTTTGTCCCTTAAATGCAACAGGAACAAGAATATGAATTGGCTTATCTTCTTGAACACCAAATAAATCAAAATGAACTATTGCATCAGTAACAGGATCAAAAGATATATCTTTCAACATGCATTTAAGAGTAGAATTAGAACCTTCTACTTCTAAGTTTATAATTTTTGCATTTGCTGTATACACAATAGGACGCATATTTAGCGGATGAACAGAAATAGCAATTGGCTCTTCGCCATGGCTATAATATATTCCAGTAACTAAGCCTTTATTCCTTACAGCTTTAGAGGCTTTTTTACCGATATCACGGCGCTGAGCTTTAAGAACAACTTCACTCATTGTGATTCTCCAATGAAATTCTTATTGAATAGTATATTTATCTAATTATTTCAAAAAGCGAACTTATGGAAGCATTATTATGCGTTCTACGAATCGCTTCTGCGAATAAGTCTGCAACAGATATTGTATGTATTTTATTGCTATCCCAATGCATCGGGAAAGTATCAGTAACATAAACATTCTGAATAGCAGGACTATTATGAATTTTCTCGATTGCACTACCAGAAAAAACTGCATGAGTACATACACCTGTGATGCTTTTTGCTCCTGCAGCAATTAATGCTTCAGAACATTTCACAAATGTAGTCCCTGTATCGATTAAATCATCTATTACTATGATATTCTTTCCTTCAACCTCGCCGATTATATTCATCACTTCGGCAACATTATGAGAAGGCCTGCGCTTATCAACTACTACTAAGTCGGCATCAAGAATCTTTGCATATGTTCTAGCGGTTTTGATACCACCAACATCAGGAGATGCTATTGCAAGATTGTCAGACTTAATATCAAAGAGCGCTTTTACTAATACAGTAGAACCATATAAATGGTCTAAAGGAATATCAAAAAAACCTTGAATTTGCGGTGTATGCAAATCCATTGTGATTATTCTGTCTGCACCAGCTTCGGTAATCAAATTAGCAACTAATTTAGCAGTAACAGAAACTCTTGGCTGATCTTTTCTGTCTTGACGTGCATATGCAAAATAAGGGATAACGGCTGTTATTCTTTTTGCAGATGCTCTGCGTGCAGCATCAATCATTATTAATAGTTCAAGAAAGTTTTCCGCAGGAGGATTTGTAGATTGAACGATAAAAACATCTTTGCCCCTAATGTTTTCTTCGTATTTAACCCAAATTTCTCCATCACTAAAATTAGTAATTGTTACTGGAGATAACTCTTCTCCTAAAGACCGAGCTATCTTTTCGGCTAAAGGACTATTTGATCTACCAGACACAATAATTAACTCTGACATGCAGAATGCACCAAGAACTGATTAATTATAAAGTACATAAGGTTACCAATAATACAGTAAAGTAGTACATGGTAACCGCTTAATTCTTAGTGAAAAGCCACAAACCGTAAGCCGGCTGTGGCTTCCAAGTATAGATATCAGCTGGGGCGGAAGGATTCGAACCTACGAATGGCGGCTCCAAAAACCGCTGCCTTACCGCTTGGCGACGCCCCAACACTGTTTGCTTATAAAACAGAGTTGCAAAAATAAGAGATGCTGATTAAGAATCAAAGAAAAAAAAATCTGAAGGATAAATAATATTGAAGCTTGATAAGATTATTCGAGTGAATTGGATAATATTTGAGCTGAAGACGAGTCAAATTCTCTTTGAATTGTTATAATATCATCTTTGTATAATTCTTCATGAGATTTGACTGTTTTACCATTTTTATGAAGTAATGCAAACCCTTTTTTTAGTGGGTGTAATGGATATAGCGCATGAAAATGTTGTTCTAATGCAAAAAATCCTTTTTTGTGTTCTGCAAGAGTTCTTTGACTATTCTGAAATAATCTAGTTTCTAGATCATCTGTTTTTTGAATTGCATATCTAATTGAATCTTTTACATATTTAAAACCTGAATGTTGTTCATATCTAAGTACTAATTCTCTTTTTTGTGATATGGTTTGGGATATTACTTTTTTTATGGAATTTTCTGCATTATTAATAAAATTAATAAAATCTGTGCTTGTAATTGAGGTAGCTAATTCTGCAGCAGCAGTAGGTGTAGCCGCGCGGTGATCAGCCACAAAATCAGCTATTGTGAAATCCGTTTCATGTCCAATTCCAGCTATTATTGGTATAGAGCAATTGGCTATTGTTCTTGCAATTAATTCAGAATTAAATGCCCATAAATCTTCTATAGAACCTCCGCCCCTAGCAAGGATAATTATATCACAATTGTGAGCTTGCAAATCTATGATAGCATTTTTAATATCTTCAATAGCAGTATCACCCTGAACTAATGTTGGCCTTAAGATTATTTCGGATAAAGGGCTTCTTCGTTTAAGAGTAGTTAAAATATCTTGAACTGCTGCTCCAGTTGGAGAAGTAATAATTCCTATATGTTTAGCAAATACTGGGATTGGTTTTTTTCGGGAAACTTCAAATAAGCCTTCTCGTCCAAGTTTTAATTTTAATTCCTCGAAAGCCATATAAAGATCGCCTGTGCCTAGGGGGACAATTGAAATACAATCTAATTGATATTTTCCTTGTGGGGGATATACTGAAACTGTTCCTTTTGCCAATACTTTCATGCCATCTTGTAAGGGAAATGTAAGGGTTTTGCCCCGCCACATCACAGCAGAAATTTGTGCGGCATCATCTTTTAATGAAAAATACCTGTGTCCAGAAGAATGTAATTTGAAATTGGAAATTTCCCCAGTTATTGAAAGAATCCCCATACCATCTAATAATGATTTAATTGTTCCTGTTATCTGGCTTACTGTTAATGGCTTTTTTTCCATATGCATTTGATATCTTATTATTAATAAAAACAAATTATGAATTTTAATTGCATATGTGAAAGGAAGTAAAAACATTCTTAAATATTTGATTAGGGTGCCTATTTATAAGCCTTGGGGATATCCAACGTTTATTGTAATTTGGCATATTATTGGCAATTGAATACTTGAATGCCAAAGCATAAGGAAAACACAACATATAGGAAGTGATCTTGAGTTCACATTTATCATACCGAGTTTTAGCTGCACAGGAAGCGCAAACTTTGGCCATTTCAAATAAAGCAAAAAGATTAAAGAAACAGGGTGTAGATATTGTGTCGCTCTCTGTAGGAGAACCTGATTTTGATACGCCAGAATGTGCCAAACATGCAGCTTTGCAAGCAATTTCTCAAAACTTTACACATTATACAGAATCCGATGGTATTATAGAATTAAGAGAAGCTGTTGCTAATAAATTTATTAATGATAATGGTATTAAATCAGTTAGCCAGTCAACAATCTTAATTTCTGGCGGTGCTAAACAATGTATTTATAATGTACTAAATGCTATATGTAATGAAGGAGATGAAGTATTAATCTTTGCTCCATATTGGGTTAGTTATCCTGCCATGGTAGCATTAACTGGTGCTAAACCAATTATCATTCAAGCTTCCTTTGAACAAGTATATAAAGTTACTCCTTTGCAATTACAGGCTCATTTAACAAGTAATACAAAATGTGTCATCTTAAATAGTCCTTCAAATCCTACTGGAATCATGTATACAGAGCAAGAAATTAGGGACTTAGCAGCAGTATTACAGGACCACGATTGTTATATCATAAGTGATGAAATTTATGAGAAGATATCGTTCGGAGAGATAAAACACTTTTCTCCTGGTGCTATCGAATCTATAGCTCATAGAGTAATTACTGTTAATGGGGTATCGAAAGCATATGCAATGACAGGATGGCGAATTGGCTATATGAATGCCCCCGAGCATGTGTTT
>JALRHN010000019.1:10054-14778 GCA_023259575.1 Candidatus Kapaibacterium sp.
AGTACTTCGCATCCATGTTCTATTGCTCAAAAAGCAGCGCTTGGTGCTTTGATTGGTGGAGATAATGATGTAGAAAACATGCGAAAAGCATTTTCTTTTAGAAAACAATTGGTTTGTGATTTGCTTTCTACTATACCCGGTATAAGATTTCATATTCCTGATGGTGCATTTTATGTTTTTATCGAATTAGGATCAATTCTAACAGATGCTGGGATTGAAGATGATGCAATGTTTTGTAGCTATTTATTAGATAGATTTTTATTGGCATTAGTTCCTGGTAGTGCATTTGGTAATCCAAATTCAATCAGAATTTCTTTTGCTGCTTCTGAACAAACACTTCAAAAGGGCATATTGCGTCTTGCAGAGGGGATTTCTTCTTTACAAAATCAAAAAAATGTATAATTCACATAAATATCTTAGCCCCGAAGCTGTTTCAAGTTTGGGATCAATTGAAATTAAAGCTAGACTTATAGTAGAAGGCTTTATGTCTGGTTTACATAAATCGCCGTATCATGGTTTTAGCGTAGAATTTGCCGAACATAGACAATATCATCCTGGAGATGATTTAAGATATTTAGATTGGAAAATTGTAGGAAGAACTAATCGATATTATATCAAACAATTTGAAGAAGAAACCAATTTACGTTGTACTGTTGTAGTAGATTCCAGCGCATCGATGAATTATGCTTCTAAAGGTAATATTACTAAATTCGATTATGCAGCTTGCTTAGCCGCTTCTTTCTGCTATTTAATGATGAAACAACAAGATGCTGCAGGACTTGCATTATATAATACTGATTTAGTAAATTTTTTACCTCCAAAAAAGAAGCCATCTTATCTTCAAGAAATACTTAAAATTTTGGGGTCGGCTGTTCCATCAATGCAAACTGGTACTTCAGATGCATTGCATAAACTTGCTGATCAATTACCCAAAAGAGGTATGGTAATAGTTATAAGTGATTTTTTTGATGATATCCAATCAATCGTACAAGCCTTAAAGCATTTTAGACATAATGGTCATGAAGTGATTGCGATTCAGGTTTTAGATCCAAGAGAAAAAGATTTTGATTTTGGTGTGGATGCAAATTTTAGAGATATAGAGTCAGGAGAGGAGTTAATTACTCAGCCATGTCAAATTAAAAAGTCTTATACCGAAGAGTTTCAGCGTTTTGTGATTCAATTAAAGCATGAATGTAGAATTAGGGGTGTAGAATATTTGCAGATAGATACTTCACAGCCATATTCAATAGCATTAAGAGAATATCTATTTAAAAGAAATAGACAATAAAAAACCCCAAAAAAATATTTTTGGGGTTCAATACATTTTATGTAAAACGATTTACTTTTTTACCATTGCACGCATGATAGCAGATTTAAAATCTTCTTTGCTTCTTGCACCAACTATTTTTTCTGAGATACTGCCATCAGCTTTGATAATAAACGTGGTAGGAATAGCTCCAATTCCATCAAAAGCATCTGCAACTTGATCATTTCCAATCAATACTGTATAAGGCATATTTTTTAAACGGACAAATTTGCTTACAGTCTTTAAAGCTTCGTCATCTCTATCCATTGAAACACCTAATACAAGAACTTCATTCTCAGAAAACTCTTTAGAAAGTTCAATAATATCTGGTATTTCTTTCCTACAGGGAGGACACCACGTTGCCCAAAAATTTAAAAATATTACCTTACCAGCACCATACTGAATTAAATTGCTAGAATTGGTGCCATCTTTCCATGTAAAAGAAGATGCCTTGCCCGGAACTGTAGATTTATTAACTGTTTCAATTGGAAAAACCTTAACCTTAGCAGTATTATCTGGAGCTTGAGCATGTACATGTAAGGAAGTAAATATTCCTAATAAAATGGTACATATTAATGCAAAACGACGATGTGATGTGCCCTGAAAGCAATTCATATCAGGATTCCTTAACGTGAATAAGTGCTGAAAGCTGATCTATACGGAGATTTGTGACGATTGAACACATATTAGATTTTAAACGCCATAATACCATTGTATTATTAGATCCTTTTTCTTTCTCCCAATACCAATCTGCTTTATTAACTATTTCTATAGCTTTGGGATTGATATTCAGATTATGATTTTCTATCATCTGATTTGGGACTTCGTACATGTACACAAATTTATCGCCAGCTTTAAAAACAAAGTGAGCTAATTTAACACCTTTATATTCAGAAACAACACCACCCTGCAATTCTGCATCAATTTCTGGATAAAAAACTGGATAATTGACGCCTTTTTCTTTAAAAAATCTAGATAATTCTTCTTTATTCTGGGTAACCTTTTGCAAAGATAAATTGCCCTGTTCTAAAGAATGAAAATTATTATATGCCTGAAAACATAAATTATCATTGCCATTATGTGTGATATTCACATAAGAAAAAGCGTCTGAATTATTGGGAGATTGATTGTATAATAAATAACCAGATATTCCAATAATTATACCCAAGGGAAAAGCTATCACAGGCTTTAGGAAAATAGCAAGAATAGCATTATATGCATTGTAAAATGTTTGTTTAAACGTTGATGAATGCTCTTCAGAATTCATCAATTCTTCATTTGCAAGATTTCTTTGAATTGCCATTTGAATGTCTAAAGGGGCATTTATACTCAAAGCATCTTTGCGATTAATAAGAATGTTTTTTGTTGCCGTTTGAATTGTATGTGCTACGCGTAACTCAGTGTTAGAATCAAGACGGTTCAGAAGCTCTTCTCTAAGATTAGGGGCAATATATTCCCCATCTATCAAAGATGTAAGATTCTCTTCGAGTTCTTGTTGCTTGTAATTCACTGTAGTACTTAAAGATGTAAAAAAAGATATTAATTATTATTGTTCATATTGATGGGTATCATATCCACGGTTTTTAGCATACTTTATAAGTTTTGATGCTAAAATATTTCTTGCTCTGTGAAGCCTAGACCTAACAGTACCAATTGGACATTCTAAAATTTCTGATATTTCTTCATAAGTCATTCCTTCTAAATCACATAGTATAATTGCAGTTCTAAAAGATTCTGGTAAAGAATCCAAAGCGATTGAAATTTCATCATCTAATAGATTGTCAAAAATTCTTTTTTGCAGATCTGTAGATTCTGAAGACTCGCTTCTAATTAAATCATAAAACTCTTCTATTGTATCGTATTCAACAGTATCAGGTTCTTTTTTATCTTTACGATATTGATTTATATATGTATTCTTCAGTATCCTAAATAACCATGCTTTGCAATTTGTGCCAGACTCGAATTTGTCAAAAAAACGATAACCTTTTAAGAAAGTTTCCTGCAATAAATCACTAGCATCATCTCTATCTCTACACAATCTTACTGCAAAACTGTATAAAGCATTCATATGTGGAAGTGCTTCCTGCTCGAACAATGCCTGCTTACTTTGTGAACTATTCATTAGGGTATTACTTTGTACTTTGGAATGTGTATCCAAATTAATTTCTTCATTAGTAAGTGCAAACTTATCAATTTCTAATACAGAAAGTGTATTCATAATAGTATCTAAGAATAGAAATATGTAGTCAATTCACTAATCTCTAAAAAGGCATCCAGTTGAACCAGTCCACGGAATATTGTTATATCTAACTCCCATCATTGGGCCTCTTCCTGTCCTTGCTAGTGACATCGCAGGAATAGGTTCAATGGCGTGTTCTGGCCAAATCAACATTATTCTGATCTCAACTTTGTTTTGTCCTTCTGGAGTAAATATGCAATCCGCATAGTTGATTTTTGATTGAAGTATATACTGATCTCTCAGGTCAGCAGGTATTTCATCAATATCTTTTTTACAAGGATGTACATTAACTCCTTTGCCAGAGAAAGCAAACAAAGGTTTAAGGACAAAAGGTTCCAGATTATCTGGAAAATTTTCTATTTCAGATAAAATAACTGTGGTAGGAATAGATTGATGCTTCAAATAGGGCATTGAATTCTTACTGATAGTAAAATACCAATTAGGATGTCCTGCCCATTCAATATCCAATTCTTCATTCCAATGAAAATTCAACTTTGCTTGTTTTTCTTGTAATTCGTCTACTATAGCCCTATTGAAAACTCTTTTTATTTGAACCCATTTCCCATGTCTTTTATGATATAATTTATTTCCTTCTTTTTTTACGTGTTCAATGTCGGTTGTTTGGATTCCAGTTAATGTTTGTAAAGCGATAAAATCTGGTCTTGTTTTTTGTTGTTCTGGTTTATACTCCAATAAACATGTTTCATCAGGATGATATGAACTTATAAGTGAATCTTTTAACAATGAAATATATTCATCATTTGTATAATCCGATAAGTTGGTACTATAATTATGAGAAAATGGATATTCTTGCAATATTGTATTTGCATAAAAATACTGATATCCAAATAGTGAAGGAAAGCCCTGTAATTCAACTACTTTAGGAATATACTCGCCATTTACATCTTGAGTAATTGCAAAGTCAACAACAGAGAAAAGTGGTTTTGATGATTGATGTGGAACCTTAAATAGTTCTGGTATTTGATTATTATATTTAGAATTATTCTGAAGATCTACACATTCAATGATAATTTCTTTAGCATACTTTTCTAATTTCTTTCTTAATGAATTATTGACAAAAATTGGCATTTCTGCAATTCTAAAATCAATCGATGCCCCAATATTATGTTCTAGTTTTTTTATAAAAGAATGATGTCTTTCTGCTGAGTATAATGTATT
>JALRHN010000019.1:14788-19929 GCA_023259575.1 Candidatus Kapaibacterium sp.
ATCGAATTGACCAACACAGCTAGCAGCTTCGGCAACGCTGGCGACTACGTTGGTGAGATCGCAGTTTCTAACCTGTCATTCTCCTAATCAGAGAATCCAACCCAGGGATGGGAAGGACACAAAAAGGGCCGTAAGGCCCTTTTTTGTTGGCTAAGTATTCGGTAAATATATCCAAAATCTCTGTATTCAAAAGACAATGAAATAGTAGTTTTTGGATATTTCTTAATATTAACAGATAAAGAGATTATTTTACAGCAGTATCATCAGAGATTAACTATAAAATTATGATAATTGGAATCGGAATAGATATAACAGAAGTTTCTAGAATTAAAGAGTCAATTGATATGTATGGTCAATCTTTTTTATCCAGAATATATACTTCTAGCGAAATTTCATATTGTGAGTCTTTCTCACAAAATAGTATGTCGCATTATACTGGTTTTTTTTCCGCAAAAGAAGCATTTAGTAAAGCCTTAGGTACAGGGATCGGACAACACTGCTCTTTTTTATCATTAGAAATTTCTCATGATTCACATGGGAAACCATTTATTGTTATCAATGAATCATTAAAAGAATTAGTAAAAGATTGCCAAATCGATATATCAATTTCTCATACCAATAACATGGCTATTGCACTTGTAATTTTATCTAAAGATGAACAAATTGAGCCTTTGCTTCACACAATATCACAATCACTTATTGGGTAAAATCTATGATTGTAATGAAGTTTGGAGGCACATCAGTTGGTACAGCAGAGGCAATGAAGCAAGTAGCTGCTATCATTCAAAACGATACAAGGAAGAAAAAGGTTGTAGTTTTATCTGCCTGCTCTGGAATTACCAATAAGCTTTTATATCTTGCTAAAAAGTCAGCTTATATTGATGAACAAGAAAGAATATCTTTGATAGAAGAAATTATACTTTTTCATTCAGATATCATTATTTCACTGGGCATAGAAAGTCCTAATTTGGATGCTCAATTTACTTTGATTACTAAAGAAATATATGAGTTTTGTGAGGGAATATCTTTGCTAGGTGAATGTACTCCACGATCTTTGGATCGATTAAGTTCATTTGGGGAATTATTATCTACTCTTATTTTTTCGGAATATATAAAGGGAATCGGATTACATGCTGAATTGGTAAATGCTTTATCATTTATGAAAACAGATTCAACATATACTTCGGCACATATTCAATATGATTCAATGGTTCCGCAAGTACAGAAAATAATTATACCCAAATGTGAACATAATGATATTATCATTACCCAAGGTTTTATTGGAAGTGATGAACATGATATTGTAACTACTTTGGGAAGAGGTGGGTCGGATTTTTCTGCTGCATTAATTGGAATGGCTATTGAAGCACAAGAAATTATTATTTGGACAGATGTATCTGGAATTGCATCTGCCGACCCAAAATTAATTTCTCATGCACATACTATCGAAAAAATGAGCTTTCAAGAAGCAAGGTTATTGTCATTCTTTGGTGCAAAAGTATTACACCCCGAAACTATTTTACCAGCAATTAAACATAATATTCCAGTTATAGTAAAAAATACATTTTCACCTCATGACAAAGGAACTACCATAGTTTCTGATTCATCATATTCTGCATCAAAAATTATTTCTGTAACATCAAAGAATGCTGTTGGACTTGTAGAATTTACACATCAAACTTTTTCTATAACACAGAAAATGTCAATTATTGGAGAGTTTTTAGACACTTTGCAATGTGATTTATATGCTTTTGGATGCCTTGAAAATACTATGTATGCTGTTATTTCATTAGATAGAATTAATTTTTTAAGTAAAGCCGAAAGCCTAAAAGATTGGGATATATCGTATAAAGATCAGTCATTTATTGCAGCTATAGGCCCTAATAAAGTTTCAGATAAATATCCTGATATATTATCAACATTTAATCAAATAATTTGCCAGCATAACTCTATGCCAATCCTTTTAAGTGGTATATCTGAATATGCTTTATGTGCTGTGATCGACCAGAAATCTTTACATCAAACCTTGATTTCATTACATTCAGAACTAATCGAACAATAGAATGTTATTCTTCCGCCCTACAGTTCTTTTCTACGTTTTCATTTTCTTTATTTCTGTAATAGATATTTATGCAGAAATTCATGAAAATGATTCTACTACACTATATTCTATGCTTAAGGAAGATGTACACTCTACTATTTATGATATATCTTATATATACATCAAGTTCAATTGAAACCATTAATGATTTAAAAAAACCGGGATTATTAGTTGCTGGGTCATTATTGGGGATGACATGTGACAATACATTTAAATCCATAGCAGAAAGAAATAAAGTAGATGTAGATGGTAAAACAATAGAGTTCGCAAATAATTATGGCAATTTATATTATCAATTGGGGATATCGGGGAGTATATATGCGATAGGTTTAATAAGTGATTCCAAGAAGCTGAGAAATACTGCAAGATTAACAGTTGAATCATTTATTGTTTCGGGATTAATTACAACAGTATTGAAATCTATTATTGGCAGGGCAAGGCCATATGCAAAAGAAGGCAATCAATCCTATCATTGGTTTCAAACCAACGATGCATATTTATCATTCCCATCAGGACATAGTACTATAGCTTTTGCAGCAAGTACTGTGTTTGCAAATCAGCTTGATACGTGGTGGGGTGATGTGCTTTTTTATGGATTAGCTTCGGGAACTGCATATGCGAGAATGCACAAAGATGCACATTGGTTTTCTGATATATTATTAGGGGGCGGCATAGGATATCTTTCGGCAAAAGCAATTTTACATGCTCATAATGAGCATCAAAACAATGTTCAATCAAATCATTTTATCCCGATTCTTTCTCCAACCGCAATTGGAATCGCATACCAGTTTTGAATTTATTAAATCACTATTATTTTATCCTTGTATTTGTATTATATTTTCTTAATTTGAAATGTATTAAATATTGCTAAATACATAAATATATAGCGATACATAATTTCCATCTGAATCACCAATAAAAGTTCTTTATCTAAGGACAAATACACAACAAAATGAGATGAGATAACTGAGTTTTCAGATAAGCTCATTGATAATCACCAATGCTAGATTATATACATTAAATGTATATATGTGTACTTGTGTTTTTCGTTGATTTCTGAGCATTAAATTCCTCAACTTTATATTTCTTCACATTACTCATGGAGTAAGCATGAAAACTTTTTACTCTTCGCTGATTATCTGTCTTATGGCGACAGTACAGTTTGCATTTGCACAAGAGAGAGTAGTTTCTGGTAAGGTTTCTTCTAATAAAGGAAGTAATTTGCCTGGAACAACGGTACTTGTTAAAGGTACCAGTGTTGGTACTTATGTTAAACAAGATGGTAAGTATAAAATTACTGTACCAAGTGGTGGAAAAACATTAACATTTAAACTTATTGGTATGAAAACCAAAGAAGTTTCTTTGGGACAATCCGACATTGTTGATGTGGTTCTTGAAGAAGATGTCGCAAAAACAGATGAAGTTGTGGTTACTGCAATTGGTATTGAACAATCTAAGCGTTCATTAACATATGCTACACAAGAAGTAAAAGGTAGTGCAATTTCACAATCAAAAGAAGCAAATATTGTTGGTGGCTTAGCAGGTAAAATTGCTGGTGTTCAAGTTACTAATTCTACTGGTGCAGCTGGTGGTTCTTCTTATATTAGAATTAGAGGTGCATCATCTATAACAGGAGATAATCAGCCATTATTTGTTATTGATGGTATTCCAATTGATAATTCAATGTTATCTACAGAGGCCAATACTGGTGGTGTAGCGTATTCAAATCGTGCTGTAGATATTAACCCAGATGATATCGAATCTATGAATGTTCTTAAAGGTGCAGCTGCAACTGCATTATATGGTATTCGTGCTGGCTCAGGAGCTATAATTATTACAACAAAAAAAGGTTTAAGTGAAAAAGGAATCGGCAGAATGTCTGCATCTTTTTCAACTTCATTAGGCATCGATCAAGTTAATAAGTTACCAGAATTACAATCTAAATATGCACAAGGATTAAATGGTGCATTAGGATCTCCTGCTGCTGCAGCTAGCTTACGTCCTCGTTCTTGGGGTCCAGCTATTGATACATTGGTATGGGTAGCTGATCCATCTTGGATCTGGGATAAAAATGGAAAAATCTATGGGAAAAGTTCAACACCAAATGGTGTCACAGGAACACCTGTAACCCCATATGATAATACTGGTAATTTTTTCCAAACAGGATACACAACTACCAATACATTTAGTCTTTCCGGTGGGAATACATCTTCTTCATTCTTTTTGTCATTATCAAATATGAATCAAACAGGTGTAACTCCTAAAAACACATTTGGCCGTACTACTTTAAGACTTTCTGGAGACCACACATTTTCTCAAGAATTAAAAGTAAGTGGTTCTGTAAACTATTCAAATTCAGGTGGAACAAGAATTCAGCAAGGTTCAAATATTTCTGGTGTTATGCTAGGCTTATTACGCTCTCCAATTACTTTTGATAATGCAAATGGAGTTGATGGAGCAACAGATAAATCTGCTTACACGTTTGCTGATGGTAATCAAAGAACATATCGCGGTATTTTTGGCTTTGATAATCCTTATTGGGTAGTTAATAATACTCCATTTACAGATAATGTAGACAGAGTAGTTGCTTATGCTCAAGCAGATTATACTCCTGCTGATTGGATGAGTATCACATATCGTATTGGACAAGATTTCTATTCTGACCGCCGCAAGCAAATTTATGCTGTAAATTCTAACTCTTATGTTGCAGGTCGTGTAGTAGAAGATCAATATTTCAATAGTGATATCACAAGCGACTTATTGGTTACAATGCGTAAAAGCTTTGATGAAGATTTGAATGGAAGCATAACATTAGGACAAAATATGTATTCCAAAAGCTTAGATAATTTATATGCTACTGGTGATGACTTAGTTATTCCAGGTTTTTATAATATGTCTAATGCAAGAACATTAAATCCAGGACAATATCTATCTAAAAAAAGAACAGCTGCTGTATATGCAGATGCTAAACTTGACTATAAGAACTACTTATTTATTAATGCAACGTTACGTAATGAATGGTCAACAACATTACCAAAAG
>JALRHN010000001.1 GCA_023259575.1 Candidatus Kapaibacterium sp.
GCCCAGCCTATTACCGTAAAAGTAGATGATCAATCAACATTTGTACATGATCCACTTTTAAAAGCTATGCCTCAGCCCGCAACTTCGTTTGCAGAAATACATATTTCATTACCCACGATTTCTACTATAAACTTAGAACTTTGTTCAATGCAAGGTAATAGTGTTATTACTATTCAAAATGGGTCTTTTGAGGCTGGCGATCATGGATTTGTACTAAATTTACAAGATGCTGCTCTATCTAATATCTCAAGCGGTATGTATATGCTTAGATTAAAAACGCAAACATCTACGGTTTCCATGCCATTTCATATTGTACGATAAGATAAAGCCTCAGTTATGAGGCTTTTTTTTATACTAATAAAGCGTAAAGAAGAAGTAATCCAAGGGTATTTCTAATATATCTATACGCTTTTTGGTTTTTATACTTTATCTCGTCTTCTGCTTTAACTATGCCAAGAGTTAACAGAATTATCAATATCGCTAATCCTGCTCCAGAAATCAAAGATTGACTATATTGAAATGACCTTCCTATGCTAGGAAACCAAGGGGTTCCATATAATAAAATTAGGTGGATAACATAAATATGAAGTGATTTGCTGCTAAAAAAAACAAAGTGATGTTTGTACGAATCAAACAGATTCACAAACCTTTGGCATATACCAAACAAGAGTAAAATAATTCCAATTCGAACAAACATGAATGCTGGATTTGTCATCATAGCATCATTATGAACAGGAATTGGCATCCAAAGATTTGTCCAAATCATTGCAATTAAAGCGATTCCAATTACTATGGGTGATAAGAGAAACACTTGTTTATTAAAGAAAAGTGATCTTTTTTCTGTACCTAAACTATGTAACCACGACCCAAATGCTACACCGCAAAGCATAAATCCACTAAAAGGGAAAATTGGAAACAAAGAGCCATGTTTATAGCTTATCATTGCTCCAAATGTTTCAGGTAAAAAAGCAAAAACGTCTATATTTTGTATGTATGGAGTGCTAATAAAAATAATGAGTGCAGATATACCAGAAATTATTCCTAATGATCTTACAGAATGAGTAATATATGATAAAGCTAATACGAATAGTAAAGTAAAAGGAGTTAATTGTAAGATATTGAATTGAAGGAATTGCCTCCAAATTGATGTATCCAAATATGGTAAATCGATAAGCCTGGAAGCTGGAAAAACAAGTAAATATCCACATATGAAAATGATTGCGATCCATTGTAAGCGTTTCTTTAGCGTTTCTTTGCTTATTGAGCCACTTTGTGATCTTTTCATAGCAAATACATGTACAGCGCCAGATACAAATAAGAAAATAGGTGCTGTTAATCCTCTTAAAAAATTCCACCAGCTCCAAGGAAAAGACTGCACATCTATGAATTGATGGTCTACCATAGTATACATTGTATGGCCTTGAATCATCATAATCATAGCAATAAATCTGGCCATATCCAATGCATATAGTCTTGAACCAGAATTTGTATGTTTTTGTATTAATTGTTGATTCATAATGCGGGATATGAATAAGCAAGAACGATATCAATAAAAAAAAGCCCTCTATGTTAGAGGGCTTAATGCATTCTAATAATTAGAGTGATTCTTCGGAGTTAGCATGACAATGTTTATATTTTTTGCCACTACCACAATGACAGGGTTCATTTCTACCAATTCTAGGTTCGGCTCTTCTAACTGTTATGCCGGGGGAAGATTGTTCTTGACTTTGTTGTGGTTGAGATCCTTCCTGATAGTCTTCAATATCGGGTTTTATTGCTCTTAGTCCAGCAGTAGAGGAAGTATTATTTCGGCCACCCTTAAAAAATCCTAAAGATGGAGAACGCCCGATAGTTACGCTAGGATGATCTAAGTTTGATTCACGTGGATTAAGTGGACCTTTATCTGTTTGCGCAGGTATATTCGAAGGAACAACTTGAGGATAGTATCTGAATACTACACTTACAGTCTCTTTTTGAATTTCTTGGATTAATCCTTGAAATGCATGTAAAGCCTCACCTTTATATTCTAAAAGTGGGTCTTTTTGGCCATAAGCACGTAAATGAATACCCTCTTTTAATTCATCCATAATCATAAGATGTTCGCGCCATTTATCATCGATAGAACGAAGAAATGCATAATGCTCTAATCCTGACATAAATTCAGTACCAAATTGCTGCTCTTTTCTTTCGAGGAAATCTTTTGCTGTATCTAAAATTCTGTCTATACAAGCATCTGCTTGCATATTTTTGAATTCTTCTTCTTGAATTTCAACTTCGCATAGCATATGAGTTCTTACAGCATCTTTTAAGCCTTCTAAGTTCATCTCTTCGTGATATTGTTCATACCATAGGGCAGATAATTGATACATAAATTCATATAATTCGCCTTTCATTCTTTCGCCTTGAACTACTAAACGTCGCATTGAATATATGGCTTCTCTCTGCTGATTCATTACATTATCATATTCAATCAAACGCTTACGAATAGCGAAATTATTTTCTTCTACTTTTTTCTGGGCATTTTCAACTGATTTAGTAACCATTCCAGCTTGAATTGGTTCGCCTTCAGGAACTTTTAGAGTTTTCATCACACCGGCAATGCGTTCACCACCAAAAAGACGCATTAAATTGTCTTCGAGTGATAAGAAGAATTGAGAAGATCCTGGGTCGCCTTGGCGTCCAGCTCTACCTCTTAATTGTCTATCAATTCTTCTTGCATCATGTCTTTCAGTTCCAATAATTGCTAAACCTCCATTGGCTTTCACAGCTGCTTCTAATTTAATATCTGTTCCTCTACCAGCCATATTTGTTGCAATTGTAACCTTACCTATTTTACCAGCTTCTGCAACAATCTCGGCTTCGAACTGATGCTGTTTAGCATTTAATACTCTATGTTCAACATTTGCTCTTTTCAGCATTTTGCTTAAAAGTTCGGAAACATCAACACTGGTTGTACCAACAAGAACACTTCGACCTTGTTTTACCAAAGATTGAATTTCTTCAATCACAGCATTATATTTTTCTTTTTTGGTTCTAAAGATATAATCATCTAAATCTTTTCTGGTAATTGGTTTGTTTGTGGGGATAACAACAACATCTAGATTGTATATTTTATCAAACTCACCTGCTTCTGTTTCCGCAGTACCTGTCATACCAGCAAGTTTTCGATATAATCTAAAATAATTTTGGAGTGTGATTGTTGCATATGTTTGTGTATCAGCTTCAACTGTTACACCTTCTTTTGCTTCTATAGCTTGATGCAAGCCATCAGAATATCGTCTTCCATCTAAAATACGTCCGGTAAACTCATCCACTATCTTGATTTTACCACCATCAACTACATATTCTATATCGCGATCATATAAAGAATATGCTCTTAATAATTGATGAATAGTATGAATGATATCGCTTCTCATGGAGTAAATACGAATTACTTCATCTTTTTTGGCTTGTTTATCATCGGGTTCCAAGCCAGACATTCCTTCAATCAAGCTAAGTTCGCCTGTGATATCAGGAATAATAAACATATCTGGATCTTCTCCTACAGAGGTAAGAAGACTTCTTCCTTTTTCGGTAATATCTATTTGATGATTTTTTTCATCTATTGTATAATAGAGTTCTTCATCAATAATAGCCATACGAGTACCTTGCTCACGCAGATAGTCTAATTCAGTATCTCGCATAAGCTTTTGATTATCAGGCTCTTGTAATAATTTGGCTAATTTCTTTTGTTTTGGAAAACCCCTATATGAACGCAATAATGCAATACCGGCATTACTTTTACTTTCTTTATCAGATTCTTTTAATAATTTTTCTGCTTCATTAACTATAGTATTCACTAATCTATTTTGAGCATCTACAAGCCTACGAACCCTAGGATTTAACTGCTCGAATTTTTGATCTGTAGAATGAGCAACTGGACCAGAGATAATAAGTGGTGTTCTTGCTTCATCGATTAAAACAGAGTCAACTTCATCCACTACTGCAAAAAAATGAGGTCTTTGAACCATATCTTCTGCATCATTAACCATATTATCTCTTAGATAATCAAAACCAAATTCATTATTGGTTCCATAGGTAATATCGCATCCATATTGTTCATGCCTTTGATGAGGTTGCATAGCTGATTGGATGCATCCTACTTTTATACCAAGAAAATCAAAAACTGGCTTCATCCATTCACTGTCACGCTTTGCTAAATAGTCATTAACAGTAACCAGATGTACACCTTTAGATGACAAAGCATTAAGATATAGTGGAGAAACCGCCACGAGGGTTTTACCTTCCCCAGTAGCCATTTCGGAAATCTTGCCTTGATGCAGAACAATGCCACCAATTAGCTGAACATCATAAGGCACCATTTCCCAAAGCACAGATTGCCCAACAACATCATATGTATGTTTTCTTTCGGTAAGTCTTCGGCATGTTTCTTTTACTACTGCAAAAGCAGAAGGAAGTAATTCATCTAAAGTATCTTGAATACTTGCAAATTCTTCTTTGCCAATTTCTTTGATTCTATCATGAATATATTGATGTTCTTCATGATCTGTATTGGAATCATTCAATTTGGTTCTTAAGTCTTCGAGTTCTTGCTTGTATACTTCTATTTTAGACTGTATATAGGCTTTAAATTCATCGGTTTTTGCCCTCAATTGTTCGTCTGTTAAACTATGTAATTGGGCATATTCTTCATTAATTTGAGTGATAACAGGCCTTAAAGCTTGTACATCTTTCTCATGTTTTGTTCCGCCAAATATTTTCTTAAGAATCGAAAGCATATTGATTCTTTTCCTACTAACTGTAAATAATCATTGTGCCCTATTTGAAACTCAAATAAAAGGGAATCTTAAAATCCCAAGAGCATTCAAAATTAGCCTAATTTTTTGTAACTATAACACCTTTTGACGCATAAAATGGAAATGTATTACCATTATTATTAAATTCTGTTTATAATTTACATGTCAAATAGTAAATAATTAGAAAATACAAAGAATTTACCTTTCTGTAAGTTCGGTATATTTGCACTGTATTTTACATAGAATTGCGGATATGATAATATGAAAATTGCAATTACTGGTGGTGCTGGTTTCATTGCTTCTCACATAGCAGATGCTTATATAGCTTTAGGACATGAAGTTTGGATTATTGATAATTTAAGCACGGGAAAACAAGAAAATATTCCTGAAAAAGCTTGTTTTGTCAAAATGGATGTGAATGACCCTGCTATTCATGATCTTTTTTCACAAGAAAAATTTGATATTATCAATCATCATGCAGCACAAATGGATGTTCGAGTCTCTGTAAATGATCCATCGCATGATGCCCGAATTAATATATTAGGCGGAATTAATATTTATGAGGCAGCTAAAAACTCTGGAGTAAAGAAAATAATTTTTGCTTCTAGTGGTGGAACAGTGTATGGTGAACAAGAAATTTTTCCTGCCGATGAGTCGCATTCTACAAAACCCATTTCTCCATATGGAGTTGCAAAATTATCCAATGAACATTATTTGTATTATTATTCTGCTGTTTATGGTATCCCATTTGTAGCTTTTAGATATGCTAATGTATATGGCCCAAGGCAAAATCCCCATGGAGAAGCAGGTGTTATTGCAATTTTTACCCAAAAATTATTAGCAGGCGAGCAACCAATCATAAATGGAGATGGACTGCAGACAAGAGATTATGTATATGTTGGTGATGTAGTTAAAGCAAATGAATTAGCAATTTCTACTGATATGCAAGGGGCATTTAATATCGGTACTTCGATAGAAACAGACGTCAATACTTTGTTTAGACATTTACATTCATTAATCGGAGCTACTTGTTCCGAGCAACATATTCCAGCTAAAACAGGGGAACAAAGACGCAGTGTATTGTCATATAATCGTATTCAACAACAATATGGATGGAAGCCCTCAATGGAAATTCGTGCTGGATTAGAAAAAACAGTAGAATCTTTTCGTGTAAAGAGTATAAAGTGAGCGATATTATTCCCAAAAGATCCGTCCTTGCTATTGTTGGGCCAACTGCTTCAGGAAAAACAGATCTGTCTTTTCAGATTGCTGCATCTTGTAATCGAAAGGTAGATTTAATCTGTGCGGACTCTAGACAAATTTACAGGGGAATGGATATTGGAACTGCTAAACCAAGTAAAGAAGAACAATCACTATTTCCTCATCACTGTATAGATATCTGTAATCCAGATGAACATTTTAGTGCAGGGAAATTTGCTCAATATGCCAGAACATGCATAGATAATAGTATTAATCAAGATAGAATTCCAATCATAGTTGGTGGATCTGGTTTATATATTCAAGCTCTTTGCGAAGGTTTTTTTTCATTTGAAAGCAAAGAAAACTCATTAGATATTCGCCAAGAACTTCAAGAATTACTGTTAATTAAAGGAAAAGAATTTCTATTCCAAGAGTTAAAAAAGGTAGATCCCACAAGTGCAGAAGAATATAGTGATATGAATCCAAGAAGAATCATGAGAGCATTGGAGTTCTATAAAAGTACAGGGTTGCAGTTTTCAAAAGAAAAAAAAGAACATATCAGTGTGCCAACATTTGCAACAACATATATCGGAATAGCTTTTCAAAGAGACAAACTATATGATAGAATTAATAAACGTTCCGAATATATGTGGAATAATGGCTTAATTGAAGAAACATCTCAATTGCTGAGCAATGGATACAATCCAACATTAAATGCTCTGAATACAGTTGGATATAAAGAAGCGGTTAAAGTGTTGCAAGGTGAGCTTAAGCACAAAGAAGGTTTGGAAGCTATGAAACAAGCTACAAGACGATATGCAAAAAGACAGTTAACATGGTTCGGAAATCAAATTCATGTTCAATGGATATATGAAGAAAATCTAAAAGAATATGTAGAGAACATGAATATAGAAAAACTAAATCACCAAATATCATAGGCTTAGTTGCATAATTCAAAATAATATGTTATTTTGCCAAGCTAAAATTAGAAAGCACTTTTCATATATGTATCAATATATCATCCCCTTGTGAGGAAGAGAAAAGCAGAGCTCAAGTGCTATAACTATGAAACAGAGCAATGTTTTACTTATATCGCAAATAGAAAGGTTCCTATGTCCGAAACGACCGAAACTGCAGCGCAAGAACAAGATATTATGTCTGTTGTTTTGCCTGCACAACAACCTGCAGCAAAAAAGAGACCATCATTAGCCGATTTATTAAGCGGAGATTTTGATGTTCCTATGATGGACGACAGTACATTTGATGCTCTTTTTCAGCAAAGTTTTTCGCCTGTAAAAGAAGATCAGATGGTAAAGGGTCATGTTATTCAGGTAACTAAAGATAGTATTTTTGTTGATATTGGATTTAAGTCATTGGGAATGATTCCACGTGCTGAATTTGGTACAACAGATATTTTTAAACCTGGTGATGAGATTGATGTATTTGTAGAGAAAATCGAAGATACAAGTGGTAGAATGCTATTGTCTCGTCGTCGTGCAGACTTCATGAAAACTTGGGAAGAGATTCTTAAATTAAATGAAACACAGCAAGTTGTTCCGGTTCGTATTCTACGTAGAATTAAGGGTGGAATGGTAGTTGATTTATTAGGTATCGAGGCATTTTTACCTGGTTCTCAAATTGACGTACGCCCTGTTCGTGATTTTGATGCTTGGGTTGCAAAAATGATTGATGTTCGTGTTGTTAAAGTAAATCATCCAAGTGAAAATGTTGTTGTTAGCCATAAAGTTTTATTAGAAGAACAATTATCAGATCAACGCTCTAAAATTCTAGATACATTAGAAAAAGGTTTAGTTCTTGAAGGTGCTGTAAAGGCAATTTCAGATTTTGGTGTATTCGTAGATTTAGGTGGAGTAGACGGATTGGTTCATATTACAGATCTTTCATGGGGACGTGTTACACATCCTTCTGAAATCGTAACATTAGACCAAGTAGTTAAAGTTGTTGTATTAGATTTTGATTCTGAAAAACGTCGTATTTCATTAGGTATGAAGCAATTAACTTCTCATCCATGGGATACAATTGGTGAGAAATATGAGCCTGGTACTAAAGTACAAGGTAAAGTTGTTTCTCTTACTGATTATGGTGCATTTATAGAAATTGAAAAAGGTATTGAAGGCTTGATTCACATTAGTGAAATGAGTTGGACACAGCATGTAAAGCATCCTTCTCAGATGGTTTCTATGGGACAAGTTATTGATGCTATCGTTTTGAACATTGATAAAAATGACAAAAAACTTGCTCTTGGAATGAAACAATTAGAGCCAGATCCTTGGGCAGATTTATTAGCTAAATATCCTGTTGATTCAGTTCACAAAGGTATTGTGCGTAATCTTACTAATTTTGGTCTTTTTGTAGAACTTGAGCCAGGTGTAGATGGATTAGTTCATATTAGTGATCTATCTTGGACAAAGAAGATTCGTCATCCGGGCGAATTTGTTAAAAAAGGTGATTCTTTAGATGTAGTTGTATTATCAATTGATTCACAAAATCGTCGTATTGCATTAGGCCATAAGCAAATAACAGAAAATCCATGGGATTTCTTTGCTGAACGTTATGCGGTTGGTTCAGAATCCGAAGGAAAGATTGAAAGAATTATCGAAAAAGGTGTAATTGTTGAATTACCAGAAGGTGTTGACGGTTTTGTACCTGTTTCACAACTTTCTTTTGCACCTGTTAGAAATATCGCCGAATTTTTCCATGTTGGTGAAAACCTTCCTTTGAAAGTGGTGGAATTTGATCGTGAATCTAAAAAGATTGTTCTTTCTGCAGTTGAATATTTACGTGAAAAAGATCAGACTATTATCGATGATTATAATACAGCTCATCCTGTTCCTAATGCAAGTAAATATGCTCAAAGTGCCCCAGAAGCAGTAAATTTAGAAGCAATCGCCGATGAAATTGAATCAGTTTTCGAAGAAGTTAATGCTCCTTTGAAAGAAAAACCAGTTCTCGATATTGCTCCTGCATCTGATGAAGATTCTTCACATGTAGAAAATTCAGCTGAATAAGAATTTACTTAATTGTAGAAATAAAGGGCATCCGCTTCTAGCAGATGCCTTTTTTTATTAAGTTATATACATCCCTGTGTAGTTAATAGCAAAGAAATTCATAAATACATATGAGCAAAACCAAAGTACAATTTTCTGATATATTAGGTGTAAAACCGATTGTTACATCTGGTTCAATCGAGATAGAATTACAATCTAGAGGATATAAGGATTTCCCTGTAGAGATTTATAATTTGAAAAATCCAGTGATTGTAGAGCATATCTATAGAGATTTTCTCAATGCAGGTGCAACTCTCTTATTAACTAATACTTTTCACGCAAACAGAATTACTCTGGAACAAGCTGGCTTAAGTGATAAAGTATATGAAATCAATAGAAAAGCTGTGTGGATAGCCAGAACAGTAGCTCTGCAAAATGCTTATGTAGCTGGTGTGATTGGCCCTACGGGAAAATTTTTTGTCCCAATTGGTACTTTAACAGAAGATGAAGCATTACAAGTATTTATAGAACAAGCAGTTGCATTATTAGATGGTGGAGCAGAATTAATAATGCTCAAATCATTTATAGATATCATTGAATTAGAAATTGCTATTAAAGCCATTCGCTCTGTTCATAATGATATACCTATTATAGCATTAAAAACATTTCCCGAGGATGGTAGTGTTTTAGCTACTTCTTATCCATCTGATATTGCATATAGACTCGAAAAATATGGTGTTTTAGCTATCGGAAGTAGCGGAACAGTTGGGCCTCAAAGAATGTGCGATATCATAAGAGCACTTTCTGTTACTTCTATTCCTTTGTGTGCCTTACCAGAAATCGCTATTCCAACTCTAGTAGATGGTCGTGCTGTTTACAATGCAGAGGTTGCTTATGTTGCCTCTGTTGCTGTTTCTTTGGTACAGGGCGGTGCATGTATTATCGGAGCCGATGGTGGTGCTTCTGTTCAACATATAAAAGCAATAGCAGACGCAGTACAAAATTGTATTCCTGGATCATCTAAATATATTCCCAAGCTGATAAAAGAAGTAAATACATTAGCTGTTGATTCAGATAAAGTTTCTTCATTTGCCGAAAAAATTGGAAAGAAGTTTTTAACTACTGTAGAAGTAGAAATACCACGAGGAATAGATATTTCCAATGTAATACAAGCTGCTTCCTATTTAAAAGAACAAGGTATAGATGCAATAAATGTTTTTGACGGTGCACGGGCAAGGGTAAGAATCAATCCTATAGCAGCCTCTTATATGATTTCATCTGCTACTGGAATGGAGTGTATTACTCATATTGCCTGTAGAGACAGAAATATGGTTGGTTTGCAATCAGATTTAATAGGAGCATATGCTTTAGGAGTAAAGAATATTTTAGCTGTTACAGGAGATCCAACATCAATTGGTGATTATCCTTTTGCAACTTCAGTTTATGATGTTGATTCTATTGGATTAATAAGAGCTGTAAATAGAATGAATCATGGTATGGATTTAATGGGCAATCCGCTGGGTAGATCTACACGATTCCTTATTACTTGTGCTGCCAATCCTGCGGCAGATGATATAGAAAGAGAAATCAAACGATTAGAAAAAAAGGCTCAGGAAGGAGCTACCATGTATTTTACTCAGCCTGTTTTTGATATAAAAACATTAGAGTATTTTCTTGATGCTACAAAACATCTTTCTATGCAATGTATTCTTGGGATAATTCCATTAAGAAGCACTAAACATGCAGAATTCTTACACTATGAAGTGCCTGGAATGGTTGTTCCAGAGTGGGTGAGAAAAAAGCTAAAAGACGCCAATACTGAAAGTGGAATTGAAGGTATGAATATTGCGATAGAATTTTTAAAGCAAGCAAAACATCTTGTTCAAGGCGTATACATTATGCCGCCTGCAAAAAAATATGATATGGCAATAAATATCTTGCATGCAGCTGATATTCTGTAAAGTATATATATAATAAAGAAAAAAGCCCTATTGGAAATATTGAGTCCAATAGGGCTTTTCTTATATACATCAGATTATGCAAGATCAAAGCGATCTAGATTCATAACTTTATTCCATGCCGCAATAAAGTCATGAATAAATTTATCTTGTCCATCTGCACAGGCATATACTTCGGCTAAAGCTCTTAACTCTGAATTAGATCCAAAGATTAAATCAACTCTTGTCCCTGTCCATTTTGCATGACCAGATTTACGATCTATCCCTTCAAATTCATCTTGATGATGAGATATTGATTGCCATTTAGTACCAATATCTAATAAATTTACAAAGAAATCATTAGTAAGAACTTCTGGTTTATATGTAAATACTCCATGTTTTGAATGATTATAATTGGTATTTAATACTCTCATCCCACCAATCAAAACAGTTAATTCTGGCGCTGTTAAGGTTAACAATTGTGCTTTATCGATAAGCATTTCTTCCGCAGTAACAGTATAATGTGTTTTTACATAGTTTCTAAATCCATCAGCAGAAGGCTCTAATACTGCAAATGAATCTATATCTGTTTGTGATTGGCTAGCATCAGTTCTGCCTGGAGTAAAAGGTACTTCGATATTATGTCCAGCATTTTTTGCAGCAAGTTCTATTGCTGCGCAACCACCTAGAACGATAATATCTGCTATTGATACTTGCTTATTTCCAGATTGTGAAGAATTAAATGAATGTTGAATTGATTCTAATATTGTGAGAACATGTGCTAATTGTGCTGGATTATTTACTTTCCAATCCTTCTGTGGTGCTAAACGAATACGCGCACCATTAGCTCCGCCTCTTTTATCAGAACCACGGAATGTTGATGCAGAAGCCCATGCAGTAGAAACAAGTTGAGAAATTGTTAAACCAGATGATAAAATTTGTGATTTTAATGATGTAATATCATGAGAATCAATTGTATCATGAGTTAAAGCTGGAATTGGATCTTGCCAAATTAATTCTTCTTGAGGAACTTCAGGACCATGATACCTTGCCTTTGGTCCCATATCTCTATGAGTTAGCTTAAACCAAGCTCTAGCAAAAGCATCTGCAAATTCTTGAGGATACTCAAGGAATCTACGTGATATTTTTTCATAAGCTGGGTCCATTCTTAATGCTAAGTCTGTTGTAAGCATTATCGGAGCATGTGATTTTGAAGAATTATGTGCATCAGGAACGGTATTAGCACCAGCACCATTTTTTGGTGTCCATTGATGAGCACCTGCAGGACTTTTTGTTAATTCCCATTCATAATTGAATAAATTTTCAAAATAATTATTACTCCATTGAGTAGGAGTTGTTGTCCAAGCACCTTCTAAACCACTTGTAATTGTATATTCACCATTACCGGTTCCAAAAGTATTTTTCCATCCTAATCCTTGTTCTTCGATAGTAGCACCTGCAGGTTCTGGGCCAACATATGAATTTGGGTCTGCTGCTCCATGAGTTTTTCCAAAAGTATGGCCACCGGCAATCAAAGCAACTGTTTCTTCATCATTCATAGCCATTCTACCAAAGGTTTCGCGAATATCTTTAGCAGATGCAATTGGATCTGGATTTGCATTAGGACCTTCTGGATTCACATAAATCAAGCCCATTTGAACTGCTGCCAAAGGATTTTCTAATTCTCGGTCACCAGAATAGCGTTTATCTTCTAACCATTTACCTTCGGAACCCCAATAGATATCTTCTTCTGGTTCCCATATATCTTCACGTCCACCAGCAAAACCAAATGTTTTGAAATTCATAGATTCTAGAGCACAATTTCCAGCAAGAATCATTAAATCTGCCCATGATACTTTTCTGCCATATTTCTGTTTTATTGGCCATAATAATAAGCGTGCTTTATCAAGATTTGTATTATCAGGCCAGCTATTTAAAGGAGCAAATCTTTGGCTTCCTGATCCACCACCACCTCTTCCATCGGCTATTCGATAAGTACCAGCACTATGCCAAGCAAGGCGGATAAAAAATGGACCATAATGTCCATAATCTGCTGGCCACCAATCTTGTGAATTAGTCATTACATCATAAATATCTTGCTTCAAAGTTGTTAAGTCAATGGAATTAAACTCTTTAACATAATTAAAGTCTTTCCCCATAGGATTTGAAAGTTCTGAATGTTGTCTTAAGATGCTCAGGTTTAATTGATTAGGCCACCAGTCACGGTTTCTTGTGCCATTCCCAGCACTTTGTTTTAGCATGCCACCGGTAAATGGACATTTGCCTTCGCTACTTGGATTGTGTATTGCGTCATTCATGTGTGAATATTCCTAATTCATGAAATGATGAAAAATATATGTATGTAATTCTAATCGTTAATGTGTCTTATAATTGCTTGTATCGTAAGCAAAATTCGAGATTCGAGGGTAAATAATCAAGAAAGTTTAAACAAAAAAAAATGATGTATGGTTTCTTAAATGTGCTAAATATTTATTGCTTTATAAAGGATGTTCATCATCCTGTATGAATTCATTAATTTGGTATGAACATATAATTTATTTAAGGATTTATAATGCAATTAGATCATCTTATAGAAAAGCATGCTAATACACTTAAGCAATCCGTAGAAGCCGTCCAATCCAGACAATTCTATGCACATTGGCCAGAGCCTCCAAGTGGGAAAATTTATGGAGAAACAGCACAAGCCGATGGATTAGCTGCTTTTCAATCCTCATTACATTCTAGATTTGAATTACCTCATCAAAATGGTTCTAGTGATTTTATAGGTGATGAGCAATCGCCATATGGTTTTCCTTTAGAAATCACATATCCTTCTTATGCTACAGACACATTAATAGAACAAGCAGATAATGCTAAGCAAGAATGGAAGTCTTTTTCTACAGAATTACGTGCTGCAATTTTGATTGAATGTTTGGAAAGGGCTTCAAAGCATTTTTTTGAAATAGGTTTTGCAACAATGCACACAACAGGACAAGGTTTCATAATGGCTTTTCAGGCCTCTGGGCCTCATGCATTTGATAGGGCTTTGGAAGCAATTGCAACTGGCTATATGACAATTAATCAATTTTGTTCAGAAACAAGCTGGACAAAACCTATGGGTAAATTTGAAGTTACTCTTCAAAAGTCATTTCGAATTATTCCTAAGGGCATAAATGTTACCATAGGTTGTTCTACTTTTCCTATATGGAATTCATTCCCTGGAATATTTGCATCATTAATAACTGGTAATACTTCTATTGCAAAAGCTCATCCAAGAGCTATTCTTCCTATTGCAATATGTATTAAATCTTTCCAAGATACTTTAGTGTCATTGGGATTAAATCCACATATCATTCAATTGGCAGTTGATTCATTAGAAGAACCAATAACAATGCAATTAGCTAAAAATCATAAAGTTGCTTTAATTGATTATACAGGAAGTTCTCATTTTGGCTCTATTTTAGAGCAAGAAATATCTGGTACACAAAAGAATATTTTTACCGAAAAAGCTGGTGTGAATTCTGTGCTTATAGCAGAAGCTAATTCTTTAGATGCTGTTTTAGATAATTTAGCTTTTAGTGTATCATTATATAGTGGACAAATGTGCACAGCGCCACAAAACTTTTATATTCCTAAACAGGGTGTAAAAGTAGGTGATTCTTTTATTTCTTATGATGAGGTAATGAAAGCTTTTGCTGAAAAAGTACAAGCACTTGTTCTGAATGAAAAGATGGGTCCTGGTACTTTAGGTGCTTTACAAAATCCTGCTGTATTAGAGAGAGTGAATGCAGTAAGAAAAACAGGGCTTCCAATTGTATTAGATTCTCATGAAGTAAAACATCAAGGTTTTGACAAAGCTATGTCTGTTTCACCAATTATTTTATCTGCTACGATGTCTGATTCAGATATTTATGAGCAAGAGTGGTTTGGCCCTATATGTTTTATGATCAAAGTAGAAGATATTCATCAAGGAATAGATCTTATCAGTTCTAGTATCAAAAAGCATGGTGCATTATCTACAGCTGTATATATAATAAATCATGAAGATTTATCCTATGCGGAAGAACAGATAACAATGGCGGGAGCGCCCTTAGCATGTAATTTAACTGGTCCTATTTGGGTAAATCAATCGGCAGCTTTTAGTGATTTTCATGGTACAGGAGCTAATCCTGCTGGTAATGCTTCATTTACAGACATTACATTTATAAGTTCAAGATATAATATCATTGGTATTAGAAAAGCATAAAAAAAAAGCCATCTGAAAAGATGGCTTTTTTTATTTTTTTACTTCTTTTCACTTATTGTTTTTGCCTGCATAAACAATAGCATATAATCTCTACCACCAGCTTTAGAATCTGTGCCACTCATATTAAAACCTCCAAAAGGATGAGCGCCTACTAATGCGCCTGTACATTTGCGGTTTAAGTATAAATTGCCACAATGAAATTCTTGTTCAGCTTTGGCTAATTTCTTTTTATTGCTTGTATATACAGCACCTGTTAATCCAAACATGGTATTATTCGCAATTTCTAAAGAATGTTCAAAGTTTTTAGATTTGATAACAGCTAAAACTGGTCCAAAAATCTCTTCTTGAGAAATCCTAGCCATTGGATCGATGTCGGTAAAAACTGTTGGTTTTATAAAATAACCATTCATTCCTTTCATTTTTTCTCCTCCTGTGAGAAGATTGCCTTCTTTTTTACCAATTTCTATATACTGTAAAATTGATTTTTCGGCTTTGGCAGAAACTACAGGGCCCATAAAATGATTATCTGCTGGATTGCCTTGAACTAAAGCCTCTACAGCTGGTTTTAATTTAGCTACAAATTCCTTGTACACTTTAGTATCTACAATTACTCTAGAGCAAGCAGAGCATTTTTGACCTTGAAATCCAAATGCTGCAGCTACTGTCCCTTTAACTGCATCATCAATGTCTGCTTCGGAATCGATAATCATACTATCTTTTCCACCCATTTCTGCGATTACTCTTTTAATCCAGATTTGTCCAGGACTTGTTTTTGCAGCTAATTCATTTATTCTTAAACCTACTTCCATAGAACCAGTAAAAGAGATAAAACGAGTTTTTGGATGTTCAACTAAATAATCTCCAGCTTCTGCTCCAGAAGCAACTACATAATTGAGAACACCTTTTGGCAAACCAAGATTATTCATGATATCAGCAAATAACCATCCCATCATAGGAGAATCAGATGATGGTTTTAATACAATTGTATTGCCAGCTGCAATTGCTGCACAAGCAGTTCCAATTAATATCGCAAAAGGAAAATTCCAAGGTGGAATAATTACTCCAACTCCTAATGGAATATAAATCATCTTATTTTTTTCACCTTTTACAGGTGTAATGGGTTGTTTTTCTGAATATCTTAATACTTCTCTGCCATAAAATTCTAAAAAGTCTATGGCTTCGCATGTATCTGCATCAGCTTCAAGGAAATTCTTACCAACTTCAGAAATCATCCATGCATTGATTTCTAAGCGACGTTTACGAATAATATTTGCAGCTTTAAATAAAAACTCTGCACGTTTTTTTACGGGAACAAATTTCCATGTTTCAAATGCCTTTTGAGCTGCTTGCATAGCTGCTTCAGCATCATCTTTTCCAGATTTCTGAAAAATCCCGATCGTTTCATCAATGTTTGCAGGATTGAGAGAAATGGTTTTAGCTGAAGTTTTTACAGCTTTTCCATTAATAAAGTTTGGATATTCCTTGCCAAAATTTGCTCTAACAGAAAGTAGCGCTTTTTTTTGTTTTTTTTCAATAATTGGATCGGTGAAATCTAGAAAGACTTCGTTCTTAAACTCTTTCATATCAATAACTTATATATAATGTAAAAAAGGGGATTCTAACTGTTTTGATTGAAAATCAATATATATTGTCTAGTAATTAATACACATGCAAACAATAAAAATATCCAAGTAATAAACCATGAAATATGTTTACCATGGGTATTTTTTTTAAACCATAACACTTCAAATTTTTGAATTTCTTCGGGTATATCGGATGACTGGATGTCTATGATATTTTTATGTAAAGTCATTGCTTTTTGTGACAGAACAGTAATCCTGTCTAATTGTCTTTTATAATCAAGTCCCCACAAAGTAAGAAGTAAAACATAAATCTGATATTGCTGAAGTTTGAACAATTCATGAGTTTTTTGATGTATTATTGATTCGGGTAAATACAATAAAAACCAAGAGCATCCAGCAATTGCAAATAATACTGATGTTATCCGCTTTAGAAGATATCGTTCTTTATGATATAATGCTTCTATGGATGGAGATTCAAGAATCTGATATTTCATAGTGAGTCTGCTGTGTAAAAATAGCAAGCTATTTCTGCTTGAATTATTGTAAAAATAGGGACTTATTATCTGATTAGTATATACTTTATTCTTTTTTCTCTATGTTTTATCTATAACTATGATTATCTACGCAATGTTTCAGGTATTTTTGCACATAACTCTTTTACTTTCTATATCAGCACAATGCAAACATTTCATCTAGGATCTTCAGCAGCAACAATTTTGCCCTATAAAAATATATATCCAACAATTGATTCTTCAGTATTGATATGTGATGGAGCAAGAATCATAGGAGATATTGTCATACAAGAGAATTCCTCTATTTGGTATAATGCAATAATAAGAGGTGATGTATATCCAATCAGGATTGGCAAAAGAACAAATATTCAAGATGGTTCAATTTTACATGTTACAACAGATACATATGCATTAACGATTGGAGATGATGTTACAATTGGACATGGGGCAATAGTTCATGGAGCCACCATTGGAAATAGATGTTTGATAGGAATGGGAGCTATTATATTAGATGGATCAGTCATTGAAGATGATACAATTATAGCAGCTGGAACTGTTATTAAGCCAGGAATGCATATACCTAGCGGTATTATGTGTGCAGGAATTCCAGGAAAAAAAATGCGAGATATTACCGATAAAGAAAGACAAGGCTTTATAGAGCAAGCAGCTCATTATATGGAAGTGGCAAAGGAATATAAACAAGTATATGGACAAATATAGTATGTATAATTATCGGATTGGTTCTACAAATCCGATTTTTTTATACACTTTTCTTAGTGTCTTAAAAGCTTGTTTACTTGCCTTTTGTGCTCCACTTTTTAAAAGAATAGATATTTCATCAGGATGAGATCTTAAATCATTAAATGTATTTCTGATTGGTGAGATTAATCCAACCAAAGCATTCCCAACAGCCTCTTTAAATGGTGCATATCCAAGGCCTGCAAATTCAGCTTCGATATCTTTAATTGATTTGCCAGTAGCAACATGATATAAAGTGATAAGATTTGAGACACCTGGCCTATTTTCTGTATCGAATACAATATCAGTGCCTGAATCGGTTACTGCTCTTTTGATTTTATTCATAATGATAGCATCATCATCATGAAGAAAAATACAAGAATTGGAATTTGGATCTGATTTAGACATTTTTTTCCATGGTTCTTGTAAGCTCATAATCCGAGCACCTTCTTTGGCTATAAAAGGTTCTGGAACAGTAAATGTGGGGGAATACAAATGATTAAAACGTTCGGCAAGATTTCTAGTTAATTCTATATGTTGTTTTTGATCATCACCAACTGGAACTAAATCTGCTTGATATAAAAGGATATCTGCTGCCATTAAAACAGGATAAGAAAATAATCCAACATTTATATTATCGCTATGTTGTTGTGATTTATCCTTGAATTGCGTCATTCTTTGAGCTTCGCCAAAACCAGTGAAACAATTTAATATCCAAGCTAATTGGGCATGCTCTGTAACATGTGATTGAATAAATAATGCGCTTTTTTCTGTATTTATGCCACAAGCAGCATACATTGCCACCACATCTAAAGAACGTCTTCTTAAATCCGCAGGGATTTGACGTGATGTTATAGCATGCATATCTGCAACCATAAAATAACAATCATAATCTTCCTGTAATTGAACCCAATTGCGTATTGCCCCAGCATAATGGCCAATTGTCAAATCTCCACTTGCTTGAATGCCACTTAAGATGATTTTCTTATTCTCAGTTTCTGTTATTTCTGGTTTCATGATATCGCTTATACTTAAAATGATATAGCAAATATATGGTTTAGAAAGTATTTTTTTAAAGATCTCTTGGTTAAAGATAAAATGGAATGATAGTTGTAGGGTTTATAATAGTTAATAAATACACAAATGAGTAGGATAAACGCTTGACTCAAGGTCCGATTAGTTCTTATTGGGAAAAAAGTGCACTTTCCCAAACCGATATATGTATTATCGGAGCCGGTATTATTGGATTATCTACTGCAATTTCTGCAGCATTAGCTTTTCCTAATAAACGTATTGTAGTATTAGAGCGTGGCCCTAGAACAATGGGTGCTACTACTAGAAATGCAGGTTTTGCTTGTTTTGGTAGTGCTTCTGAATTATTGCATGATATGAAGATATTAGGTAATGATAAAGCCTTAGAAATAGCACAACAAAGGATAAAAGGACTTCAAATTTTAAGAAATCGATTTTCTGATGATCACATTAAATATGAAATGCATGGCGGTTATGAAATTATCAGAGAAAAAGAAATGCATGTTCTTGATTCTCTTGATAGTTTGAATAAACATATGAGTCAGATTACAGGATTAGAGTCCACATATACAGTTCTTAATCGTAGAGAGCATAGACGTTTGGGATTTGGACAATCCGTACAGGCAGTAATTTATAATCCACTAGAAGGACAAATTCATAGTGGGTATTTAATTCAAGCTATGGAAGCAAAAGCTCTATCTTTAGGAATTAGAATAGAATATGGAAGTAATGTTCTTGATTTAAAAGAGAATTCGAAAGTGATGGAGATAACTATTCAGACATTATTAGGTACATATTCAATGATTTCTAAAGAAACTGTTGTATGTACAAATGCTTGGATCTCTACATTGGTACCTCAAATAGATATAAAACCTGGTAGGGGACAAATCATTGTAACGTCACCAATAGAAAATTTATCATTTACAGGTGCTTTTCATGTAGATGAAGGTTATTATTATTTCAGAAATATTGGCAAAAGAGTGCTTCTTGGTGGTGGTAGAAATCTCGATTTTGAAGGAGAATCTACCCATGAATTTGCTTCCACAGACATCATTCAACAAGCATTATTAGAGATGTTGAAAGAAGATATACTACCAGGAAAATCTTTTACAATAGAATATAATTGGTCTGGCATTATGGGCTTTAGTAAAGATAAACAGTCTATTGTGCAAAGAGTATCTCCTCATTGTAGCATTGCATTTGGATGCAATGGAATGGGTATTGCTTTGGGCAGTTTAATAGGTGAACAAGTAATTGAATTATTATCGTAAAGCTTTATGATATATAGTGTTTTTACTAGTTTTTTTGTGTTCATAGTACTTGGATATTTATGGCGTTATATTAAAGGAGTGCCAGATTCACATGTGCTTAGAGCTTCTATCAATAGCTTAGTTCTCTATATATTATTACCTCTGCTTACATTTTCGGTAATATATGATGCACCTTTACATTATGAATCATGGAAAATACCTTTTATTGCTGTAATTGTAACATTGGGATGTATTGCGTTTTCTTTATGTGTCTATATGCTAATTAATAGAATATGGCCTGAAATACTGTCAAATAAGTCAATAGGTGCTTTAATATTAGGAGCTTCTTGGTGTAATGCTACATATCTTGGATATCCAATCGTTACCGGAATACTTGGTACACAATATGGATCAATTCCATTAATATATGATTTACTAGCTTTAACACCTTTATTGTGGATTATAGGAGCAATGATTGCTGGTTATTATTCTGAAGATACAAGTAGTTTTAAACAAAGATATATTTCTGGAATAAAAAAAATCCTTGGATTGCCTCCATTATATGCACTTTTATCTGCAATTCTCTGTAAAATATTGGATATAGACATCCATCCAATGATATTGAAAACATGTTCTATAGCAGGTAATGCAGTTCCACCATTAATGATGATATCTGTTGGTATGGCATTATATATCCCAAAGTTGAACTCATTAGTTTTAATACTTCCTGCTGCTTTGATTCGATTAGCAATTGGCCCATTGATTGCTTATGGGCTTATCCATGTTTTGCATGTTCAGGAACCATTATCAAAAGCCATAATGTTGGAATCTGGCATGCCTAGCATGGTATTGACATTGGTAATAGCGCAAGAATATACATTAGACACAAATATCTTAGCACAATTAATAGCCTTATCAACATTATTATCAATAATTTCATTGTCTTTAATCTAGTTGATTATTTTTAGATACTTTTCATTGCTTCATGCGTAAATCACTTATCATATTATCGATACTATTAATTCTTGGTTTCATTGGGCTTGCTTCTTTTAAAAGTCCAGACCAATCGATATTCTTAAAGATATCGCAAGCATTGGAATTATATGGTTCGGTTTTTAAAGAAGTTACTTTGCACTATGTAGATGAAATAGATCCACTGCATATTGTTAAAAATAGCACAAAAGCTATGCTACAGGATTTGGATCCATATTCTGAAGTTTTAGAAAACAATGAAGGCGAAGATTATGAATTATTAACTACAAATTCCTATGCAGGCTTTGGAATGGTAGTTGGTATCATGAATGGAAAATTAACTATAGCCGAATTATATGATGGTTATTCCGCTAAAAGAAGCGGAATTAGGTCTGGTGACCATATTCTTATGATAGATTCATTACATGTATTATATGATACAACAAATATTATAAGAAAATTTACCCGTGGTCCAATAGGTGGAAAAGTATCAATTGCTTTATTAAGGGATGGTCTACAAGATACAATACGATTAACGTTAGTAAGAGAATCTATAAAAATTCAATCTTTGGGTTATACAGGCTTTGTTAATGATAGCATTGGATATATACATATTCAAAGATTCTCATCATCTACACCTGATGAAGTAAAAAGAACAGTGATGTCCTTTAGAAGAAAAAATCCTCGATTAGCTGGAATTATATTAGATGTAAGAGATAATCCAGGTGGCTTATTAGAAGCAGCAGTAGGAGTATGTGATGTATTTTTACCGCAAAATTCTCCAATAGTTCTTACAAAAGGAAGAACCAGAGATGATGAAAGAGTCTATACATCACAATCAATACCATTAGAACCTGAAATTCCGGTTTCTATTGTTATTAATGGAGAAAGTGCAAGTGCCAGCGAAGTTTTAGCAGGCGCTTTTCAGGATTTAGATAGAGGTATAATCGTTGGCGAACAGTCTTATGGTAAAGGTTTAGTGCAAAGTATTCTTAATCTTCCTGGCGAAAGAGCCTTAAAATTAACAACAGCTCGATATTATACTCCATCAGGAAGATGTATACAAAAATTAATATCCAAAAGTGAAATATCTGATAGTGTTACAGCAGAAAAAGATGCAGTGTTTTATACTAAGTCTGGACGTATAGTAAAGGCTAGGCATGGCATAGCTCCAGATACAAATGTTATGTCTTACGATACCCATCCAATTATAAAATCATTAGATGAACAGAATGTGTTTTTTAGATTTGCTTCATTCTATTGTTCTTCTTTAGATAGTTTGCCAGCTAATTGGCAGGTAAAAGAAAGTGATTTTGCAAAGTTTATAAAGTGGTTAAGTAGTCAGTCAACAATTATTTTTCCAGAGCCATATTCTTCGTTAAATCAATCTATATTCATTGCTCAACAAAATGGATATTCAAAACAATATGTGCAGTCAATAGAAAATGTTAAGACTTTTGCCCAAAAGGATATTAAAAAGTCTTTGTTAAAATCTAAAAAAGAAGTACTTGCTTTATTATCAGAACAAATTCTTAGTAGATTTCTTTCTGCAAAAAAAATGGGTGAATTAAAGGTTGAAAAAGACGTGCTATTAAAAAAGACAGCATTTCTGCTTAGCTCAGGAAATTATAAACAGCTACTTTATCCCAAAAAAGTTATAAATGGCTCACATTAATATACATATGCAATTAAAGTTTATTCAAATTGTTATCATTGTGTGAGTTATTTTTGGCAAGAAGTTTGCTGATTATTACAAAGTATTATAATGAACTAGAGATATATTTATGAACAAGTGGATTATTAGACTACTTGGATGCTTATTGTTGAGCATAATTTCTCTTCAGATATCTAAAGCTCAGTTTATTCCTGACAGATTTACAAATCGCAGGATGAACTTGATGAACGATGCTACTTCGGTAGGATGGAATCCAGCATTATTAGGATTAGTTACCAGAACAGATGCTGTTTTGGTAATTCCTTATGACCGTTCATTTCAATCAACAAGAATGATTGGTGGTTTTATTTCTTCCGATGGAGTTTCTGTTGGTTTTACTTCTGGTAGGGATTCTACTATTGATCAACCATCTGAGCCATTTAGCTTTTATGGAGGAATGGGTGTTAAAATTCCAAAATATAATGGTTGGATTGGTGCATCATTTAGATACTCAGAATTTGGTGGTAGAACAGTAAGATATATGGGATCATTAATGTATAATCCCATTCCAAAGTTTTATTTGTCTCTTGGTATGACAAATATGTATTCTGTAGACACCAAAAATCATGTCTATTCTTTAACAAGCTCTTATTCTCCTTTAGATTGGATTACTCTTCATGGAAGATTGCAGTTCTGTCCTGATTCTGCGATTCTATACAATAAATCATATGCAAGTGAATTAGGAATAAGCACTTCATTTAATAATAAACAAATAGTTGCATCATTTTCGACAATTCCGGAAGCTAGACAGGCTAGATTTGGACTAGAAATTGCATTCGATGTACTGTCTATAGGTTCATTAAATGAAGCTTCTACTGTAAATTCGCCAGATAGACGCTTTTCTGGTGGCAATGTTCTATTACGTATCAATCATGATTCTTTGTGGTCTGTGAATCATTATAGAGAACCTACACCACCAATACCTGCATGTAAAATTGATAAATCTTGCTGTGAAATGAATATTCAAGATATTCATCACTGTATTAAAAATCCTTGTGAGAATTGTCCAAAACTAAAAAGTTCTTGTTTGGCAGGACGCCCTTCTTGTTGCAAAGCTGTAAAGCATTGTCAACATTGCACTTGCTTATGTTGTCCTGGTTGCTCTAATTGCTCAGGATGCTCTGGTTCTCCATCTCAAATTATTATCAATAATGGTAGTGGCGCTGGAAATGGAAATGGATCTGGTGGCTCTGGTGGTGTTGAAAGTAGTTCAGGTAAACCTAAACCTGTACCTGCACCTGCGCCAGTTGAACCTACGGAAGAGCCTGCTGAATCAGACAAACCTGAACCTGCTCCAATACCAGAAGAACCTTCTGAACCTCCATTTCCAGAGGTATCCGATAAACAAAGTTCTTCTAAACTGTTTTCATTGAAATCTGTATTTTTTGATTCAGCAAAATGGGATTTACGTCCAGAAAGCACAGAAGAATTAACCAGACTTTATGAGTATTTAGAAGAAAATCCAGATATATCTGTACAGATAAATGCCCATACTGATAATGTTGGATCTAATAAAGCAAACCAAATATTATCTCAAAAAAGAGCTCAATCTGTAGTGGACTTTTTGATAGAAATGGGTATAGACTCCTCTCGATTAGAGGCAAAAGGATTTGGAGAAGAATATCCAATTGCACCAAACGATTCTGATGAAGGAAGGCAAGAAAATAGGCGGGTTGAATTTATGACAAAAAATATTTGATAGATTAAACATAATAACAATGCTTCTATTTATTGTACTTTCTTAATTTAGGGAAAAGTAAGTATAAATAAAGTGGATGGCGAATGAAAGTACTCAAAATAATTGCTCTATTAGTACTATTTTTTACTTGTAATCTTAATGCTCAATTTTCTGCTGATTATACTTCAAATCGAAAATTGGGATTATTAAATGATGCTGGAGCAGTAGCTTGGAACCCTGCTATGCTAGGAGTTATTTCTGGTGTAGATGTATTGGGAGCTGTGCCTTTAGATGCATCTTTTGAAAAAGTACAAGGATATGCGGGGTTTATAAAAATTGGCAATTATGCTTTCGGTTTAGAAAAACCTTCAGAGAATATATCTATTTCAAATTCTACTAGCGCATATGCTGGATTAGGTTTGCCCATTCAATCTGATCATCTATGGATTGGTGGAAGCATAAAATATACTGAATCAATAAGTAATTCGATTAGATTCTCAGCTTCAGCATTATTCTCACCTTCAATTGATCTTTTTGCTTCATTAGGTATAGATAATACTTCAACACCACTACCAAGCCAACATATTATCACTGCAATGGGTGCATTTGCACCATTACATTGGCTTACAGTTCATGCTAGATTGCAATATTGTGCAGATTCTGCCCTTTTTTTTGGGAATGCGATTAATACTGAATTTGGGGCTAGTGCCAATCTAATTCAAGAACATATAATTGGCTCTTTAACAATCAACCCTATGCGTAAAATATTACGTATTGGAGCAGAAATCACATTAGGATTTGTATCTACTGGAATTATTCCATCTATTGGGTCTGGAGTTGATGAACAGTCGGCTGCAACTGCTCTTTTTAGACTGAATTTTTCAAAAATGCCTTCAATATCCGCACTTAAACAAAAAGATATCACTCTATCAGAAGTAAGGTCTGTTGATGCTATGTGCACTTCTTCTGCATTTGAATGGCTATCAACATATTCTGAATCTCCAGAATATATTGTGAATGCAATGAAAAATCATGGTGGTGAATATACTGCTATGGCTGATACACTGACACAATTATCTCAAAATCCAGCTTATCTATATGATTCAATTTTTCATAAATTTTATGCAAAATATCAAAGAAATACTCTTGTTTCTGGTGCATCACAATATATTATCGCAGCAAAAAACCCAGAATTGAAAATTCTTGTCACAAAGCCTGATAGTATGCACAATCAAGATATCTTGATGAGTGTAAAGATTCTTAATGATAAAGGAAATCAAGTACAAGGAATTCTACAATCTGATCTCATGATCAAAGAAAAAAAATATGAAATACTATCTATAGAAGAAAAAAAGGAAGATATAATTGTACCAATAGATTATATGATTGTAATGGATTGCTCTGGTAGTATGAGTAAGAAAATAAAGGAAGTGAGAAAAAATGTAGAGTTATTTGCTAAAACATTAAAAACTGCAGGAATTGATTTTCGTATTGGGGGGATTTTATATGGAGAAGAAATCATTAGCTCCTTACAACCAACAAGTGATATTCAAGAATTTCTGACATTTTTTGAAGATGCCGATGCGATTGGTAATGATGAAATTACTTCAACAGCTATAATGAAAGCAACAGAAATGCAGTTTCGTCCAAATGCCAAAAGAAATATTATAGTATTAACGGATGATTGCTGTATTCAAGATAATGCCCATCTCTCAGAAATACAGGTTTTGTCTGCACTATGGAATCGCGGATGCAGATTATATTCACTCATTAATAAAGAAAACAATAATAGTGGCATAATAACAAGGCTAAGTTTAGGAAAAGAATATAGTATTAATCAGCCTTTTATCGATGTTCTGAAAGATGTGTCAAAAGAACAAGATATACACTATATAGTTAGATTAAGGCCAGTTCCTCGAGATATATATGTGAAAGGTACAGTAGTTGATGAATCTGGTTCTCTTATCCAAGGTAGTGTTACTGTGCAGGGTTTGCACCAGCAATTGACAATGAATCAGGGCGAATTTATCATAGCAGCTACTCATCTTAGTACACTAGAGCTAACCTTGCATTCCAAAGGTTATGAAAGTAAACAATGTAGTATTCCAATTATAAGACAGGGTGAATCAGACACAATCTCAGTTGAATATTCATTAGTACCATTAGGAAAGTATATCAAAGGGCAAATTCTCGATCAAAATAAACAAGCACATTCTGGCACAATTCTTATTGAAAATGATCTTGATTTACGCGTGATTAGTAATACAAATACAGATAATCAAGGATCGTATTTTTATAGAATTCCAGATAAAGGTACATATAGAATGACACCTAATATCCCAAATTTTATCGCACATCCTTTTGTAATATCTGCTTCGGAAGTACAGAGGGGAGACACATTACAAAAAGATTTAATGATTTCTTCAATAGAACAAGCTACTGAATCGGGTACACGTTTTAGTTTAAAGAATATCTTTTTTGAATCGAAGCAGTGGTCATTAAAACCTGAAAGTACACTTGAATTAGAAAAACTATTAGCATTTATGGTAGATAATCCAAGTATTTCAATAGAAATTAGTGCTCATACAGATGCTATTGGAAAAACTAATGATAATGCATTATTATCAAGTAAAAGGGCAGAAGCAGTTGTAGAATATCTGGTTCAAAGAGGAATTAATAAATTTAGATTAAATGCCATTGGTTATGGAGAATCTTTGCCAATTGCAAGTAATGACGAGGAAAATGGAAGAGAAAAAAATCGTCGAGTAGAATTTACACTTATCAAAAAATAATATCAGTTTGGAACTTATTAAGCTCACTAGTAAGTTTCCGAGATAAGTTCAACAATTTTTTTTCAGATTAAAAGATATTTTTATGACACGTTTTTCTCTGTTTTTTTTAGCGATGATGATTTCTGTAATTGGCTCATCATGTTCAGATTCAAGTACTGATGCAAGTTCTACAAATTCAAAATTGATGGTAGTTCATGCATCACCTGATGCCCCTGGAGTTGATATTGCAGTAGATAACAATAAAATAAGTGGCAGTGCATTAACTTTTCCTAATAATAGCGGATATGTTGCAGTTACTCCAGGAACAAGAAATATTAAAGTTTTTCCTGCAGGGTCTTCAACATCATTATTTAGCTTTGATCAAGTTTTTCCAGAATCTAAATTTTATACTGTATTTGCTTTAGATTCTTTGAGTAAGATAACGTTATTGCTTGTTGAAGATGCAATTCCAGCAGTTGTTACAGGCAAAGCGCATGTACGTTTTTTGCATTTATCTCCAAATGCTCCAGCTGTAGATATTTCAGTTAAAGATGGTCCATCACTTTTCTTAAATAGATCATTTAATAGACAATTTTCATCATCACAAAATGTGTTTTTACCTGTAGATGCAGGAACATATAATATTGATGTAAAAGTAGCTGGAACAACAACTGTAGCATTGCCTTTAACAGGAATTACATTTGAATCTGGCAAGGCATATACAATTTTTGCACGTGGTTTCTTAGGTGGAACTGGTGTATCAGCTTTGGGTGCCCAAATAATTGTAAATAGATAAAATAGTTAAGCTAATTATGGGGTCTGTTGCTTTTGCATCAGACCCTTTTTTTATATCCCTACATTTCCTCATCTCTGTCTTCTAGTAAAAAACTGTATTTTAGTAAAAGTATACACATAAAAGAAGATCATGGCAAGAACACTTATTACCGCAGCCCTACCTTATGTAAATAGTTATATTCATTTGGGGCATTTAGCAGGAGCTTATCTACCTGCTGATATGTATGCTCGATTTCTTCGATTACAAGGAAGGGAAGTCCTTTTTGTATGTGGCTCTGATGAACATGGTGTTGCAATAACAATTAGTGCAGATAAAGAACATACAACTCCAAAAGCAATTATAGATAAATATCATCCGATGAATGAGGCTGCTTTTAAGGATTTTGGGATAAGTTTTGATATTTATTCTAGAACTTCATTACCAGATCATTTCGAAACAGCACAAGAGTTCTTTAAGGATTGGTTAGAAAAAGGGTATTTGGTAGAAAAAGAAGAACCGCAATTTTATGATCAAAAAGCTTCGATGTTTTTACCAGATAGATATGTTGAAGGAATATGCCCGCATTGTTCCAAAGAGGGAGCACGAGGCGATCAATGTGATAGTTGCGGAACAACGTATAATCAAACTGAACTAAAAAATCCAATTAGTATATTAACTGGAGAAAAACCGATTGTTAAAAATACCAAACACTGGTATTTTAAAATGGGAGAATTCCAGAAACAATTAGAACAATATATAGAGTCACATAGTAAAGATTGGAAAGACAATGTCATTCAGCAAAGCCGTTCTTGGCTTAAACAAGGTTTAAATGACAGAGCAGCTACCAGAGATATGAAATGGGGTATTCCCGTGCCAGCTGCAAATGCTGAAGGAAAAGTGATTTATGTTTGGTTCGAAGCTGTTCTTGGCTATATATCAGCCACAAAACATTGGGCAAAACAGCATGGATATTCTTCGGAAGAATGGAAAACATGGTGGAGTAAACCCAATGATGAAGATAGAGAATATATTGCTTTCTTAGGTAAAGATAATATCGTATTTCATACTTTGATTTTCCCTATGCTTTTAATGGCAAAAGGTGATATGATTTTACCTACGAATGTTCCTGCAAATGAATTTCTGAATTTTGAAGGTAAAAAGTTTTCTAAATCACAAAATTGGGGCATCTTTTTACGAGATTATCAAAAGGATTTTCCGGGCAAAACAAATGCTGATATTTTGAGATATGCTTTAGCGAATAATCTTCCTGAAACAAAAGACTCTGACTTTACATGGAAAGATTTTCAGGCTAAAACAAATAATGAATTAGCAGCGATACCTGGAAATTTTATCAATAGAGTTATTCAATTTTTATCAAAAAACTTTTCTAGTGCAGTTCCTACACTTTCAGATCGTTATGCAAAGCTAGATGAAGCTTGGGAATTATTAATTCAAGATTTTCAAAGAGAATCACCTACAGTCTCCAAAGAAACCTTGCATTCACTCTATGAATCAAAACATGTTCGATATTTTTCTGCTCATGATTTTTCAATGATTGCTTCTTTGTATACGGGAATGAATAAAGTTTCATCGCATTATAAACAATGCAGATTCAGAGATGCTGTAACAGAAACAATGAATATTGCCCGTTCGGCTAATAAGTATTTTAATGATACAGAGCCATGGAAAACTATTAAAAATGATCCAGATGAATGTGGTAAAACATTGTATATATGCTCGCAATTATTACGATCCCTAAGTATCATTTTTGCTCCTATTATTCCGCATACTTCTTCGGTTCTTGCAGAAAGTATAGGGCAAATTCCTATGACAGGATCTGTAGATCAATCTGATAAAAAAGATATATGGTCTACAATGGTATTTCCAGTTTTGTCTCAAGGACAAAACATACATATTCCACCAATTTTATTCAATAAGCTGGAAGATTCTGTGATAGATGCCCAGATTTCTGCTATGCATGCAGGACAAATATCAGATAAAAAAGAAGATCTTATTACAATCGATGATTTTAAGAAAATCAAACTTGTAACTGCTAAAATTATTAATGCAGAAGCAATCCCCAAAAGCGAAAAGCTAGTGAAATTACAAGTAGATACTGGAACTGAAAAAAGACAAATTTTAGCCGGTATTGCCAAGCATTATACGCCCGAGGATTTGCTTGGAAAAACAATAGTGATTGTTGCTAATTTAGCTCCAGCAAAGTTGATGGGACATGAATCTCAAGGTATGTTATTGGCTGCAAATTCTGCTGATGGAAGCTTAAGTTTGATAGCACCAGAAATTGATTCTATTGGTTCTGAAGTACGATAAAAGGTATTACTATGAAGATTTCTGTAGATTGGAAAGGTGGAATGTGCTTAGAAGGACATAATTCTGAGCAAAAAAAAACGGTATTCGATTCACATAGTTCAGAACATTATGTGTCTAAAGCAGCAACACCAATGGAGATAATGCTGCAATCTATGGCTGCATGCTCTATGATGGATGTTTTAAGTATTCTAGAAAAAAAGAGAAAAAATATTACTTCTCTGCATGTAGAAGTAATAGGAGATAGGGCGGATGAACATCCTAAAGTGTTCACCAGTGTTCTGTTAAAGTTCTATCTAAAAAGTACTGATGCAGAATTAAAAGACATTGAAAGAAGTGTTGAATTATCTCAGCAAACATATTGTAGCGCTGCTGCCATGTTTAAAAGGTCTGGATGCGATGTAAAAACTGAATGTTATTTAGATATTATTTAGCATTTTCCTAATTGTTTTAATCGTTCTAGCCTAGCAAATTCATGCTGTGCAAACCAATTATCTTCTCGTAAAATAGTATAGGCAGAAGCAAAGAATGGAATAGCATCATCAATTTTATTGAGTGACAGTAAACATTCACCAATTTCCTCGGCAATATATCCATCATTTTCAAGATTAGCAGATTTTCTTTGTTCTGCGCATTCATAATGTACAAGTAATGCTTCGCCAATTCTTCCTAGTAGACGCATCATTTTTGCAGCAGACCATTTAGCAATTAAGCTTTCTTCAAATCTTTTTCTTTCTTTATACCACATCTCACTTTTTAAGAAACATTCTAAAGCTGCATTAAAATCCTCTTTGGAATGATGGGTCCAGCCAATATTATTATATAATGCTCCCAACCAACTTTTGGCCTTTAAATCTGATGATTTCTCTGCGTACAGCATTGCTTTTTTATTCCAGTCTAAAGATTCATCTGGTTCGCATATTATTCCTAGCATATGCATAGCATCTACAGCATAAAAATCCAATGAATGAAGCGTTGCAATGTTCAAAGCAAGTAAGAAACTAGATTTTCCTCTGTCTGATTCTTGATGCCAGTTTTCCCATCTCCCTTTCTCTAAAAAATATCGAGTTGAAGGCAAGGGTTTTTCAATATCTGGTAATTGGTCAATGATTGCAATAGCTTTTTGTAATTCTAAAGATGCTGATTCAAAATTTCTCAGGAGTGTTTCACATCTAGCAATTTGCGTAAGTAACTGAGGATAAAGGGTTTTATCCTCGTGAATCTTAATAATGTCAATTAAGCTACGAAATTGTTCTACTGTGATTTCAGGTTGAGAATAATTCCAAAGATGATCAAAGTCTTCGGGTTTAATAGAATCTATATTCTTCATTATTTATAATCTATTATTCGTTGAAGAAGAGAATATACAGAGTGAATCAGGTTGTATATATAGCTTAATTGAATCTTCATTTTTTACTGGAAATTGTAGTGGAACACGAATAGACTTTAATGAATCACCAGATTGCACAAAAGCGATTTGTTCGTGGCCATGATATTCAGTTTGATGAATTGAACATTGCCATGTTGGAGCATTTTCTATGGGAGTTAAAGAGAAATTTTCTGGCCTAATTCCTACTATAATGTTTTTGTCATCAGGAATACCATGTTTTAATGATTTATGCGGAATAGTAAATGAAGCTCCATTATGTAATTCTTGAAAGATTAATTCATTGTCAATAATAGTGAAGCTACCGTGAAAAAAATTCATAGAAGGGCTTCCTAAAAAACCAGCTACAAATACATTCTGAGGATCATTATAAATATCTTGTGGTTTTCCAATTTGCTGTACAATACCTTTATGAAGAACAGCAATGCGATCGCCCATTGTCATTGCTTCGGCTTGATCATGAGTTACATAAATACCAGTAATTCCAACTCTTTTTTGTAAAGCAACGATTTCAGATCTCATATGCATTCTAAGTTGAGCATCTAAGTTAGACAAAGGTTCATCGAATAAAAAGACTCTGGGAGTTCTTATAATAGCTCTGCCAAGTGCTACTCTTTGTCTTTGCCCTCCTGATAATTGTTTTGGCTTTCGATTTAATAAATCACTCAAACCTACTTGTTCTGCTATTTCTTGCACCTTTTTTACAATTTCATCTTTAGGATAATTTCTTAAACTTAAAGGAAATCCTAAGTTTTCGGCAACTGTAAGATGTGGATATAAAGCATAATTTTGGAAAACCATGCCAATATCTCTCATTTTTGCTGGCATATCATTAATACATTCTCCATCAAACAATAAAGAGCCACTAGAGATATCTTCTAATCCGGCAATCATTCGAAGAACAGTACTTTTCCCACAGCCTGATGGCCCCACTAGTACTAATAATTCACCGGGTAAAACAGTAAGATTTATATCTTGTATTACTGGTTTTCCAGTTTCATATTCTTTATAGAGGTCTTTTAGTTCTACTGTGGTCATTATATTAAAATCCAGAAATAAAGTTATTGAGCAAAATACATAATTCTTAAAAGAATGCTATGCCTAATATTCTATGATATAGAATCAGAATCTAATTCTGAAGAAAATTGCAAATGAGAAAGTCGGGCATATAAACCTTGTACTTTCATTAATTCATCATGTGTTCCATATTCAATAATAGATCCTTTGCTAAAAACAGCAATTGCATCGCATGTTCTGATTGTAGAAAGTCTGTGGGCGATAATAATTGTAGTTCGATCTTTCATTAATGTTTCCAAAGCTTCTTTTATCAAATGCTCAGAGACAGAATCTAAAGAGCTAGTTGCTTCATCGAGAATTAATATTGGAGGATTTTTTAGAATAGCTCTGGCGATTGCTATTCTTTGTCTTTGGCCTCCCGACAATGTAATTCCTCTTTCACCAACTAATGTAGAAAAACGCTCTGGAAATCTATCTATGAATTCCATGGCATTTGCCAAGATTGCAGCTTGTTCGATTTCTTTATCTGTTGCATCAGTTTTTCCATATGCAATATTTTGAGCTATTGTACCTCCAAACAGAACGATATCTTGTGGAACTACACCGATAGAATTTCTGATTTTTTGCAATCCCCAATACTCAGCTGGTATAGAATTATAGAGTATTTCGCCCTTATCTGGAGAATAAAATTGTTGAATTAGAGAAGCAGTTGTGCTTTTTCCAGCACCGCTTTCTCCTACAAATGCGATACGATGTCCAGCAGGAATTGTAAGATGAATATCCTTTAATGCTTGAATGTCTTTACGATTTGGATAACTAAAAGATACATTGTGTAGGCTAATAGAATGTAATGTTTCTGAATGTACTATTGTATTTTGAGTATCATTCTCTATTGGCTCATTTATAATTTCTCTTAAACGAACTGAAGCACCCAGAGCTTTTTGTACTTGACCAAGTAATTCTGCAAAGCTTCCCATTGCGCCGCCAACAAACATTGCATAAATTAAGAAAGTGGCAAAGTCTCCAATAGTTATTTCTCCAGCCTGAACTAGAGATCCTCCATACCAAATTACACCAGCTATTCCACCAAAAAATGCAAAAAGGATAAAGGAAACAAATGCCGATCGAAGCTTTGCAGTATATAAAGCCAAAGAAATTGTTTGGTTTAAGGCATTTTTATACCTTAATGCTTCAAAATTCTCATTAACATAGGATTTTACACTGCTTATTGCTTGTAGTGTCTCTTCTATGATTGTTGCTGAATTAGCTAAAGCATCCTGTGTTTTGGTACTTTGTTTTCTTATAAATTTTCCAAATACAACAGCAATCACCACTAAAATTGGTAAAGCTAACAGTACAGGTAAAGCAAGGTTTAGTCCAGCAGTTAAAATAAATCCTATGCCACCAATAAGAAAAATTGTTTGTCTTAATAATTCTAATACAGTAAAAGCAAATGTTTCTTGGATTTGAGATAAATCAGAAGATAATCGAGAAGATAATTCTCCTACACGTCTTTCTGAAAAAAAGCTCATGGGGAGTCTTATGATATGTTCAAATGAAGTAGACCTCAGCTCTGCTAAAGCATATTCTGTAATCTTGGCAATTGTCATTGAAGCTATAAAACGTATTGCTGATTGAAGGGCAATCAAAAGAAGTAAACTTATAGCTAATAGGCCAGGGGTTAATTGTATTCCAAAAGGCATAAATGCTTTATCTGGATGCACAAAGCCATCTAACATTTTTCCAATAATTGCCGGAAATATTAAGCCCAAAGATGCAGTGATCAACATGATAATTAATGCAATAATACCCTTAAGTGCATATGGTTTATAGAAAGACAATAAAAAGGATAATTGCTCTTTAGTTTCACCTGCTTTTATCTTTGAACTAGGTATTTGATCTGTATTCATGAAAATCTTTTTAGGTAAAATGAAATAGAATTCTAGGTTTTATCACTCAATAATACATGTATTTGATAATACATGTGCATTATTCGTATACTAATTTCTCATTTTTGCCATAAACATATTATACAGGATAAAAAATGATTGCATTATATGAAGTTTCGATAGAAGTTCAGAAAGTACATTCAGATGAATGGCTGGACTGGATGATTACTGTTCATATCCCTGAAGTTATGAAATGTGGCTTATTTATTAATGCCAAACTTAGTAAGGTTCTAGACCCAAAATCTGACAGTTTTGATACATTCCATATTCAGTATTCAGCTAACTCTTTGCAAGATATACAAGTATATAGATCAGATTATTCGCCTGCATTACAAGCTTCTCATAATAAGATATTTGGAGAATACACAAATGGTATGAGAAAAGTGCTGCAGCTAGAAAAGGAATTTTGCTAAAATACTTATGATATTAATTCTAATAAACATAATCACGTAATTACATTCTTAAATCTAGACATATAGTATACATCTTTATGCAACAATCAGTTTTTTCTGTTCCAGAAGCGCCGCATTTAAAAATCATAGGATTTGAATCGGGCCCAGTGGCAACCAATGGCTATATTATAGCAGATATGAAAAGTCATGAAGCAATTATTATTGATGCACCCTATAGCAGTGCAGATGTTTTTCAGGCAATTCTAAACCATTATTCATTATATGCTTCTGCATTATGGCTTACTCATTCTCATTGGGATCACACAGCAGATGCTTCTATTTTGCAAAATAAAGGACTTCAAGTATTATGTCATCACGATGATATCTATAGATTGATCGATCCTATGGAGCATACATTATGGCCTTTACCTTTTACTATTAATCCTATTTCGCCAATAGAAGAATTAATAGAAAATCAAATATTACAATGTGGAGAATGGAAATTTAACGTGATTCATACTCCAGGCCATACGGAAGGAAGTGTGTGTTTTATTAGCGATACCTATAATTGTGCAATAGTAGGTGATACATTATTCGCTGAAAGCATTGGTAGAACAGACTTGCCCGGAGGCAATACTGATCAATTAATTCATTCAATTAAGAGTAAATTATTAGTGTTGTCACCAGAAACCGTGATATTCCCAGGCCATGGAGAAATCTCTACTATTGGCCATGAACAACGATATAATCAATTTTTACAATGATATTCTGAATCATTTTTGATATTGAAAGTTTATTATTCATTACGATGTATTTTCTATGAACAACAATTCACTTTTCATTAATAGAGTACTCACCATCATTTGCATAATTTGCATTCAGATGTTTATTGGTTGCTATTCATTTACGGGTGGTTCAGTACCTGATCATTTACGAACAATCAGTATTGCTCCTTCAAATGATAATAGCGGATTTGGCAATCCAAGGTTTCGAGATATTCTCAATCGAAGATTGATTGACAAATTTAGAAATGACAATACGCTTGTATTAGTTGAAACGAACGGTGATGCACAACTTCAATCAACGATTTCATCTATTAATGATGCAATTGTTTCGGTTAGCCCCGGAGAGATTGAAAGAGAACGCAAGTTAACGGTAACAGTTGATGCTGAATATACCGATGTGGTTAAGCATAAAACCGTTTGGAAACGTAGTTTCTCCAATTTTCAAGTATATGTTATAAGCCAAGGACAGCAAGCCCGGGAAGAAGCAGTGATTGCTGCAATTCAACAATTAGGTGAAGATATACTTCTTGCAGTTGTTTCCGGATGGTAATAATGACATTTTTCTACTATTTTCATAGCTGGAGTTCTAGCTAATCTTATGGAAGTTACTCTACTTATTATTTATTTCGTTTCCCTCAGTATCTTATTTGCATTCGGATTACATGGTTTAGTGATGATTTATTTTTATCACAAAACCAGAGCATATAATCCTCCTACATTATTGGCTCAAACCGAATGGCCGCAAGTAACAATTCAATTGCCTGTTTTTAATGAAGTATATGTGGTTGAACGCTTAGTTAAAGCAGTATGTGAGATGGAATATCCAATTGATAAATTAGAAATTCAATTATTAGATGATTCTACAGATGAAACCGTTGAAGTTTCTCGCAGAATTGTTTCTGAATATTCTTCTAAAGGATTTGATATAAAGCATATTCATCGTATAGACCGTTCTGGCTTTAAAGCAGGTGCTCTTAAAAGTGGATTAGAAACAGCAAAAGGGGAATATGTTGGAATTTTTGATGCAGATTTTGTTCCTAATACTGATTTTCTTCAAAAAACAATTCCTCATTTTCAAAATGCAGAAATTGGTATGGTTCAAACTCGATGGGAACATTTAAATGAGGATTATTCCTATTTAACCAGAGCTCAAGCATTGGCTTTAGATGGTCACTTTGTAATTGAACAGCAAGTAAGAAATAAAGCTGGCTTCTTTATTAACTTTAATGGCACAGCTGGTATTTGGCGTAAATCATGTATTGAAGATGCTGGAAATTGGCATGCAGATACATTAGCTGAAGATTTAGATTTAAGCTATCGAGCCCAATTACGTGGCTGGAAATTTATGTTCTTAAATGATGTTACTTCACCTGCAGAATTACCTGCTGATATTAATGGTTTAAAAACTCAGCAATTTCGTTGGACAAAAGGTGCGGTTGAAACTGCAATTAAATTATTGCCAATGGTGTGGAAATCTTCACTTCCATTAAAGATCAAAGCAGAATGTACTGTTCATTTAACAAGCAATATTGTATTCCCTTTTATCCTTCTTACAGCATTATTAAATGTTCCTTTAGTAGTTATTAAAAATACTGTAGAAGGTTATGATAGTATTTTTACCTTAATGGGAATATTTGTTCTTGCTTCAGTAAGTACATTTATGTTTTATATGTATGCACAAAGAGCAATTCATCTTGATTGGCGCCGTAGACTAATGCTTTTCCCTGTTTTTATGGCTGGAAGTATGGGCTTTGCCGTTAATAATACAAAAGCAGTGTTCGAGGCCCTTATTGGCAAAAAATCAGCTTTTATGCGTACTCCTAAGTATAAAATAGTAACAGGTAAAGATGATTGGAAGAAGAAAAAATATGTTCAAAAGCAACTTGGTGGAGCCATCATTGCTGAACTATTTTTTACTCTCTATTTTATAGTTGGTATATCTATTTCTTTATTTTACCTAGAAATCGCTGCTATTCCTTTTCAATTGCTGTTTTTAGCTGGATTTGGTACAGTAGGTACTTTGAGTTTAAGACATGCTTTATCAAGATAGATATTCTAAGGATAAAATTCTGTAATTTTGAAGGCGCTTTTATAGCGCCTTTTTTATGTCCAATACCAAATAATACTGTACATTATTATGAAATTAGTAAGCTTCCAACCTGCAAAAAATATTATAAGATTAGGGATATGTATTGATAATACTATTTATGATCTTGCTATTGCTAGATCTTTAAGTACGCTACATTTTACTTTGCCATATCTTCCTGATTCTATCTTGCCTTTTTTAGAGCTAGGAAATGCAGCAATGAAAGATGCTCTTATCGTTCATGAAGATATTATTGCAGAATCTTCAAAATTTAATAAAGCTGCTTATGCTATAGATCAAGTGCATTTATTATCGCCAGTTCCTAGACCTACTTCTATGCGAGATGGATATGCTTTTAGGCAACATGTAGAAGCAGCCCGAAGAAATCGCGGATTAGAAATGATTCCCGAATTCGATGAAATTCCAATCTTCTATTTTACCAATCATCAAGCAGTATATGGCCCAGGGCCTATTTCTGTTCGACCAATGCATCTAGAACAGTTAGATTTTGAATTAGAAGTAGCAATCGTCATTGGTAAACAAGGAACAGATATATCTGCCAAAGATGCAGACTCTTATATAGCCGGATATATGATAATGAATGATTGGAGTGCAAGAGCAATGCAAATGCATGAAATGAAACTAAATCTTGGCCCTGCAAAAGGAAAAGATTTTGCAACAACTCTTGGTCCATGGCTTGTTACCAAAGATGAATTAGAATCTAAGAAAATCTCTACTCCCAATGGCGATACTTATGATTTAGCAATGACATGTAGCATAAATGGTATGCAAGTTTCTTCTGGGAATGTGAAAGATATGAGCTGGACATTTGCCCAAATAATCGAAAGAGCTAGCTATGGCGTTACTCTTTATCCAGGAGATGTAATCGGTTCTGGAACATGTGGAACAGGATGTTTTCTTGAATTAAATGGTAGTAAAGTCTTTAATCCGCCAATGTGGGTTAAAGAAGGTGATACTGTCAATTGTTCGATAGATTCATTGGGTTCATTGGTAAATACTATTGAAGTTCGGAGATAATTCATGCCTAGAGTACTTATTACTGGTGGTGCCGGTTTTTTAGGATCACATCTTTGTGATAAATTTATCGGTAATGGCTATGATGTTATTTGTATGGATAATCTAATCACTGGATCTCCCGATAATATTGCTCATCTTATGGGTAATTCAAAATTTAGATTTATTCATCATGATGTAACGGAATATATGTATGTAGATGGGGATTTAGATGCTATTCTTCATTTTGCTTCGCCTGCATCTCCTTTAGATTATTTACGCTATCCAATACAAACACTAAAAGTAGGTTCTTTGGGTACTCATAAAGCTTTAGGATTAGCAAAAGCAAAGAAGGCTAGATTTCTTATTGCTAGTACAAGCGAAGTATATGGTGATCCTCTTATTCATCCGCAACAAGAGGAATATTGGGGAAATGTAAATCCTGTTGGTTCCAGAGGAGTGTATGATGAGGCTAAACGCTTTAGTGAAGCAATCACTATGGCATATCATAGATATCATGGACTAGATACAAGAATAGTAAGGATATTCAATACATATGGTCCTAAAATGCGTATAGAAGATGGCCGTGCAATTCCTGCTTTTATGTCGCAAGCATTATTAGGCGAACCATTAACTGTATTTGGTGATGGTAGCCAAACTCGCTCTGTTTGCTATGTTGATGATTTAGTTGAAGGCATCTATCGTCTTTTACTCTCTGGTGAAAACTATCCAGTAAATATTGGTAATCCAGATGAGATATCTATGCTTGATCTAGCTAAGGAAATTATAGAGATATCTGGTTCTTCATCAGAGATTATCTTTAAAAGTCTTCCTGAAGATGATCCTAAAGTTAGGCAGCCTGATATCACAAAGGCGAAACATATACTTGGATGGGAACCGAAGGTGCAAAGACGTGAAGGTTTATTAAAAACACTAGAATATTTTCGTATGGCTTTAAAGAAGTAAAGAAATGAATGATATCTTTGAGAGAACTGAGCAAGTAATTGCAGAAGAAATTAGACCAGCTATTCAGCGCGATGGCGGAACCATCCAATTAATTAATGTAGATGAACATGGCATAGCATGGGTTGAGCTAAAAGGTGCTTGCGCAAAATGTAGTGCTTCTTCTATTACTATGAGAGCTGGAGTAGAGAGAATATTAAGAAAAAGAATCTCTGCTATTTCGGCTGCAAAAATGATAAATACATAAATTATTTTTCAATAATAGTTCCAGATCTAAAAAATGAACTCCAATTATTTATCACATCTTTTGATAAAGTAGCTTTTTTTACAGCTCTAAAATTAGAATATAAAGCTGTTTTACCCTGAATGATATACCATAATTGCGATTCAGGTTGTTTGTGATCTACAGTGCTTGGAGCTTGTAATAAAAGAATAAGCCAAGGAAATTCTGATTTTTTATCCTCTTTAATATACTTCATTGTCGCTTTAGGTGCCCGCTGCTTGAAGTCCTGATAAATCATCTGAGAAAATTCTTTAAAGTTTGCATTCCTTATATCTCTTAAAGTCATCATTGCTCCATATTCTGTCCAATGTTCTGGCTGTTCATTGTCATGAAAAAACTCCATAAGACTAAATGTAGAATCTTCTGAAATATTTTGAACTCTCCAGTGTTCATCTACCGGCCATGGTAATGAAAATGCTTCTCCCTTTAATGTATCTCCACCACAAATTTTATCAAAAAGTCCATTTCCCTCTTTGTCTCCTGCACCTTTTGTAATTGATAAATCATTACATGCAGATTGTTTATCACCTAAATAAGCATAAATCTGTCCTCTTAAATTTCTTAATGGTGCATTATTTGGCTCAATCATCAATGCTTTGTTTAACATAGGTAAAGCTAGTTTGTGCTTATTACCATATAATAAACTTACTGTATAACTATAATATGCATCCATCAATAAAGAATCATATGTAATAGTTAATAGGAAGTCTTGCTCTGCTAAATCAGGTTTTCCTATTTTTAAATGACATGTGCCACGATTAAAATATGCCCTTGCCAATGTGCTATCTAAATTGATGGCTTTGGTATAGAATTCTATAGCTTTTGGACAATCATTTGCATCATGTCTTTTCATTCCAAGCTTAAACATTTCTACTGCATCTTGAGCACAAAATACATCAACAGTATTAATTGCTGATAACATCATTACACTCAATGCAGCTGTCAATCAAGCATCACAACCAACAGTCAATGCTGGTATTGAAGT